>CAYTDU010000127.1:0-10543 GCA_964436395.1 uncultured Gemmatimonadaceae bacterium
GTTCATAGTAGGTGAATCCGGGGACGTGGAGATCATCACTGCCAAGGATCCACCTACTCCTAAGCCCGGCGACGCGTTGATCAGCTTAGCGGCTTCACCAGAGCGTGAAACCTGACGTACTCCACTGCCACGCGATCGCGATAGATGCCCAACAAGCAATCCGCAAAGAAGGTCAGCTGCGGGACACGGTTCTTACAGGTAGACACGCTCGCATCTCCTCGGAAACGCAAGGGAATTCGGATCATCGCAATGGTTACCGTGTCCGGACTACCATGCCCGGTTCGAGGTAATTGTCAAACCAATCTCCCATGCGTGCATAGGCGTCTTGCCAGTGCTCCGCCCGGCGGAACCCGTGACCCTCGCCGGGATACCGCACAAACACTGTCTCGACTCCCAGCTTCTTGAGCGCGACGAACATCTCCTCGGCCTGCGTGATCGGAACATCGTGGTCGTTCTCGCCGTGAATGAAGAGTGTGGGGGTGACCACATTTGCCACATGCTTCATCGGCGACCAGTGCCAAAGCAGGTCGTAGTTGTCCCACAACTCCCCGGGGAACTCGGTTTCGATCAGGAGCTGGTAGAGCGAATTACCGTAGAAACTGATGAGATTGCTGACGCTCGCCAAAGCGACGGCGGCCTTGAACCGGTCCGTTTGTGTGATGACCCAGTTGGTCATGTACCCACCGTAGCTCCCACCCATGACGCCGAGACGGTCTGCGTCGATCCAATCATTCTGTGCGATGACATAGTCGAGGCCCGCCATCAGGTCCTGGTAGTCGCCGCCTCCCCAGTTGTTGATCGTGCCGTCAGCGAATTGCTGCCCGTAACCGGTACTGCCTCGCGGGTTGATGTAGAGAACACCATACCCTCCTTCCGCAAGCACCTGGTTCGATCCTGAGATCGAAAACCCATACGCCCCATGAGGTCCCCCGTGTATCGTCTGGATCAGGGGATACTTCCTACCCTCCTCGAACGGGTTGGGCTTCATCAACCAACCCTGCACCATCGTCCCGTCAAAGCTCTCGAACCAGAAGACCTCGGGGACAGAGATCACTACGTTGCTCTTGAACTCATCCTGATACCTAGTGAGCTGTCGCTGGTTTTGCCCGTCGGCGTTCATGCTCCAAAGCTCGCCGGGGTCGGTATCGCTCGAGACGTGGTATATGACCTTGCCATTGTCCCCGCTCAACGCATATCCACCGACTCGCACGTCTCCATCGACCAGCTGCTCGATCTCGCCTCCCGGAACCGAGGCCCGAAAGAGATGTGTGGCGCCCTCGTTGCTCGCCGTGAAGTACACGAAGTCGGAACTGGCTGACCATCGGTAGCTCCGCACGCGGCGGTCTAGTTGCCCCGTCAGACTGACGGGATCTCCCCCTGCGGCCGGCACGATGAAGATTTGAGCGTTCTCCGCCTGGCTGTCCTTCGTATTGATGGGCCTCACACCGCCACGGTATGCGAGATAACGGCCGTCGGGTGACCAGGTCGGCGAGAACTCAGTACCCGGCGTCTGGGTTACTGCGGTTATGCTGCCGCTCGAAAGATCTACGGTCCAGATATCGTTGTTGTGATTGTCATCCGGATCGGCTGATCTGTTGCTGACAAAGGCGATCTTCGAACCGTCGGGACTCCAGGCGAGGGAATGCTCGTCATAGTTGCCTTCGGTCACCTGCCTAGGACTGCCGCCATCTATGTCGAAAACGTAGATATGCGTATTGAGATTATCAGTGAACGATGTGCGCGTCTTGAACAGAATGCGCGAAATGACCTTTATCTCCGCTTTGATCGGACGGGGCTCCTCGTCCGCAGCGGTATATGCGATGCGCCTGCTGTCGGGCGACCAGACCAGGTTCTTGTCTGTCGTATGCCCGAGAAATGCGTCGCTGACCGGCGCGGGCGTCAAGAACCTGTAGTCGCCTCGGTCGACATCGTACAACCATAAACCAATCCTCTCAGAGCGCTCCCCGATGAATGCCGACCAACGGCCGTCAGGTGACATATTGACTGGCAGCGTCGGCACGTCGCCTTCCAGTACATCTCCGTTCAGGTCGAATCGCATGATCTTGCGACCGGTCCTGCCTTCTCCCGGTACATACGCGTCAACGGCCGCATAGAATGACTGTCTGTCGTGGGCGATCATCGGTACGCCGACACTACTTTGGTACATCACGCCTTCGGTGTACCTAACTTGCGCCGCGAGTTCGGTGGAAAAGCCGAAGACGCCCGCCGCATAAACAACAACCGCTGCGATACAAACATTGGTTCTCATATTCCCACCCTCTTCCTAAAGAATTCACATGTTCGTACTTGCGTCAGTAGACATAGTCAAATCAATGTGACTCGCCGACATCGTCTTTCAGAAACTCATCGAAGAACTGGAGCATGTCCAACAACATCTGGCGTCGGTTGACCCGGCTTCGCACGTAGTAGTTCTCGTTGGGATATGCTTTGCGCCGAAACACCTTGTAATTCTTCTCCAATTCAGCCGCAAACTCGTAGGAGGCCTGAGACTCGGGGAAGAAACCTTCGCCATGTACCAGGAATGTCGGGGTAGTGACGTCCTCCACGAAGAACATCGGTGAGTTGGCTCTATAGACCGTTTCATTCTCCGCGAGCGGACCAAACTCATAATCAAGCAGCTTGATGTGGCGAAGCTCCTGCTCCTCCACGAAATGAATCCAGTCACCGTATCCCGACGCCGGAATCGCCGCCTGGAACACCCCAGGGGCAAATGCTACCGCCGACATGCTCATGCAGCCGCCGTAGCTGGTTCCCGTTATGCCGATTTTCTCCGGATTGACATACGGCAGCTCCTCGAGGTAGTCCACACCCGCCAGCACATCTTCGAGATCGCAGTGGCCCCAGCATCCATTGTTGGCATCCTCGAAGACCTTCCCGTATCCCGAGCTGCCGCGAATGTTGGGGAGCAGTACCACGTAGCCGCGCTGAACGAAAAACTGCACGCTTCCCTGGAACGTATCGTTGTACTGCGACGTTGGACCTCCGTGTATCCACATGATTGCCGGATACTGATTCCCCCGTCGGTTACCTGGCGGAACATAGAGGTATGCATGGATCGTGAGTCCGTCGGTGCTCTCATAGACGATCTTCTGCGGGGCAATAAGCTGCGACTCCAGGTTGCCCGCTTGTGTAGACACGGTGAGCTGCCTCGTGTCCCCGTTGCTGACATCCACGACGAACAGGTCGCCTGGCCGAGTAGGTGTTTCCAGTGTGTAGCTGATTCGAGTGCCGTCAGGCGACCATTCAGGTACTCCCACAACGCCTGTCCCGGGATCCACAAGAGTGCGAGGCGCCTCCCCGGTTCCTACCTGTACAACCCGCAGCTCGTGGGTGCCCTGGTTGTCCGATACGTAAGAGATGTGAGCACCGTCGGGAGACCACCGGGCGTGGTTCTGGTTGGCGGCCTCCTGTGCCACCGGTTGCGGGTCGCCTCCAGCCAGCGGAACCGTCCAATAGTTGATCCAGCCGCTCCTATGCGAACGGAACAGCACCGTTCTTCCGTTGGGCGAAACGGCGGGATAGCCGAACGTGCCACCCGCACGGTAGTCGAAGAAGTCGGTGTCTTGAACTATCGTCCGACGCTCGGCACCGGACGCGGTCATCGCTATCACCGTGTGGTCGACCCAGCACTCGTCCAGCTCGACGTAGAGAATGTTCCGCCCGTCGGGCGTCCACGTGGGGAAGACCTCGTATCGACTTTCCTCCGTGAGGCGAAAGACCTCGCGGCTCGCAAGCTCTACCTTCCAGATATCGTAGTTGCCGTAGCGGTCGCCCGCGAAGGCGATCCATCTGCCGTCGGGCGACCAAGTGAACGAGTTGATCCGCCCTCCGAGTCTGGTGAGCATTGAATCACGCCCGGAACTCGCGGACCAAAGCCAGATCTCCTGGCTGCCGGTCTTCGTGGACACGTATGCTATCCATTCACCGTCCGGAGACCACGAGGGCATCTGAGGAGCAAGGAAGTGACCCGCACCACCCAAATCGACAGAGATTCTGACGGGGAATCCACCGTCAGGCGACACAGACATCAAACCGCCACCGCCGAGACCGGACGAAAAGGCTATTTGTGTTCCGTCCGGGGACCATTGGACCATGTCACTCCCGACAACCGACCCGATCGACAGCAGCTTGTCGATGGGCAGAGGCTCATTCACCTGCTGAGCCAAAAGCGCATCATTGCCGGGGGGCAGTGGCACAAACAGCCGAACGGCTAGGATTGCGACAATCGTGCGGGCGAACGGCTGGAAGCTTTTGACTTTGGGCATGACAACGAACCTCCGGATAACTGTAGACTGCCCGACAATACAACCCATCCTCGAGCCGGACAGTGCAGACCATGTGATGAAGGTTCAGGATCAGGAGGGTACTGTCAACTCAACGCACGCTTGAGAAGGTGAGCTGGTCGATTGGTCGCGGAAGCACCCAGAACAAGCTTCAGTTTCCAACTCTGCTCAACCGACAACCCGCGTTCATCTGCATTCTTCCACGGCTAATACATATTGGTGCTGCATCCGTCGGAACCTCATCCAGGCCAGAACCGAGAACAACGCGCCGAGCACCAACAGGTTCAAAAGGTGCGGCAGGAGAACCTCCCACCCATTCTCCATCTGAGTGAGAAGGTTGATCCCCTGTAGAAACGGCGTCGTGGGGAGGAGCCGGGACAGCAATCGTAGCGGGAGCATCATCTGGGCCTCCGGCCACGCATAACCGCTGAGCAAGAAAAATGGATAGCTCGTGAAACCGAGGACGACGAAGGCCGTCGTCCGAAACCGGAAGTAGCTACCAAGGAAAATTCCCATTCCCGACGCGGCCCAAAACGCCAGAAACAGGAGGCAAAGAAGAATGAGCCAGTTTCCGCCGAGATGTATGTCGAAGAGCGGAATGACCGTGCCCCTGAGCAATGCGGCGAAGCAGAGGAACACACCCACAAACATCACCATCTTTCCGGCAACGGCCCAGCGGACCTCGTCGCCTGAATTGGCAAATAGTCCTGCCCACGTATTCGACGCCGATTCACTCGCGGTTGCCGCCGCCGCCCCAATGAAGACCAACTGCAGGAAAATCACCGCCATAAGGGCCGGAAGGATCATGTCTCCGTACGTAAGCCATGGATTGAACAAGGGCGTGTAAGTAAATCCAATCGGCGTGGCGTAGCTCGGATTCTGCGAAACTGGCGTTCCTTCCCTGGCAAGCACTCCTGCGCGAATTCTTGCGCCGAAGGTTGCAGCCGCTTGAGAGATACCGATCCCCACGTCGCTCAGCACTAAGAGTCGACCGGGGGACAATACCAACGGCAGAGTTGTGCTGCGCCCGTAGTTGAGGTCACGGGCAAATCCGTCAGGGATCAACACCCAGGCCTGAATTTCGCTCCTGAGCATTGCATCCTTGGCCTGCTCCTCGTCAACGCCTACCTGCCTCACCCTGACATACTCCAGAGCATCGATCTCTCTGATGAGATTGCGAGACATCGTAGACCGATCCAGATCGACGATATCCACCGGAACGTCCCGCTCGATCTTTCTGAGGTATATGGAGCCGTACAACGCTGTATAGGCCAATGGCGCAACAAACAAAATTAGGAACATGTTTGGGTCGCGCACCAACCTCCGGAACTCGCGAACGGCGATGTTCCACACCAAGTGTCGGTGGCCACTCATCGTTCTGTCTCCCTATCATGTCCGGCTGGGACGCTGGCCAACATCGCGCGTGTAGGAAACAAGCGTTCCGTGAATCGGTGCGTAAGAGCTCGCAGGCGATCACCGGCCGCTCCGGTCAAGAGAACGACACCACCCCAGAAAAGGACGAGGAAAAGAAGCAAGCCTGGAATCCCTGTCCACACATTCGCGTTGTACATGAGGAGGGGGACCAACCCATCCAGGAAATGAGTGAGGGGAATCATCGAGGCCAAGGCCCTGACTGCGTCGGGCATCGCCCACCGGGGAAAGGTGAATCCGCTGAAGACGAACGCCGGAGCATTGATGACCAGCGCCACCTGAGTAGCGAGCACGAGATCGTTAGAGATCAACGAGAGAAAAGAACCCATCCCGACACATACCAGAACGAACAGGGTGGTTCGCCAGAACAGGGAGAAAAAGGCAGGCACGTACGGGATCCCTGCCATTGGGAAGATCACGAGAAAGAGTAGGACGACCGCAAGGAGATTGGCCGCGATAATAGGTAGCCCCCGAGCCAACAAAACACCGAGGGCGCTGGACCCGCGAGTTGGTAGTAGTACTGTGTTCCGATCACCGTGCTCCCGGAAAAGCCATAGTGCACTGAAGCTTACAGACATCTGAAGTATGGCCATGGCCATGCTTGGGATCAGATAAATCCCGTAGTCGTACCAGCTGTTTCCCGGAGCGTGAATGGTTGTCTGTACGGGGACAGCCCGCGCGTACGCTTCATCGCTGGCCATACCCGTCGCCTGCATCCGTCTGATCTGAATGCCAGCAGACAAGGTTGTGACAGACGTGGCAACCGACCGGTACGCGACTTTGGAGTAGAGAAGTTGTGCACCATTGGCAAGAATGGTTACCTCCGAAGAAACACCACCTACCACATCCCTATGAAAGTCCCGAGGGATAACTACTCCCAGTATCGCCTCTCCCCTGCGGACCGTTTCCAATGTGGACTCCTCTTCGGAGGAGACATTCGCGACTCGAAGCACCTGAGTCGCGTCGAGGTTCCTTATGAGAGTCCTGGATAGGGGTGAGTTTGAATGGTCGACAACGACCACGGGAACATCATGGATGATCGGCTGTCGGAAGGTCAGGGCGATCACACTCCAAGCAACAAGGGGAAGCGCCAGTGCCGTGAGAAGAGGCATGCAAAGGCTCTGAAGCCCAGGGCATCCTGAGCCAAATCTTCCGTATCCTTTGAACCGGGAAGACATACAGCCAGTCAACTTTGGGGGAGCACGAACTGGACCGTCATCCCAGGCCGAAGCCCAGCCACGGGCTCTGCAGGACGAAGGGTCACCGTAAACGAACGGACTTCGAAGGTGCCCCGATCGTCTTGGGCGCGCCAGTTTGCAAAGTCAGCCATGGCAGCCAGGTTTTCAACCTGGAAATCGACGACTTGGTCGAGGCCACGGATCGTTCCGGGGACAGTATCGCCGACCCCGAGGAGGTGAAGTTCCGTCTCCGGCACATTGAGTTCGGCCCAGAAATCGCTGGGATCCAAGATGGAGAGTACCGGATACCCGGCCGCCACTAGTTCCCCGACATCGGCATATACTCGGGTCACAATTCCTGTAGCAGGAGCCAGCCCGACGGTTTCCTCCAAATAGGACTCTGCCTCTGCCCTCGCCTGCAGGGCTCGGTCGTACTGTCCTCGCGCCATTCGCCGCTCTTCAGACCGTGCTCCAGTTCGAACCATCGACAACTCTGCCTCGGCGGCCGAGACTCCGGCCAGTGCCGCCTGGTACTTCTGAATCGCGATATCGAGTTCCTGGTCGGCGATCAGACTGTCCGCATGCAATGCCCGCATGCGGTTCAGAGTAGCCTCAGCGAGATTGAAGAGACTTCTGGCCGCTTCGAGCTTGCGTTCTACCATTGCCACTTGCTCCGGACGAGCACCGTTCAGGGCCATGTCCAGCTGAGCTTTGGCCGCATCGACAGCCCCCTGAGCCTGTCCGACTCTTGAAACCACCTCCCGGTCGGTGAGCCGGAACAGCTCTTGGCCTGCAACTACTTCGTCTCCTTCGCGAATGGCCACGTTTGAAATCCTACCCGGAATCTTCGAAGCCACATCGTACTCGGTGGCCTCTATCATTCCCGTGCGCACGAGGGGGGACTCGTGAAAGGCCAGCGCACCGATGACGCCGACTCCCACTACAATGAACCCCACAGCGAGAAGCAGAGGCCTCCCGTGATCGAATATTGGTTGTTGTTGTATGTCCATGGCTGCTCTAACCATCTCGTTCTTGAGTTCTTTCCCAGTGATTCAGGAAGAGATCCACGTTTCCTACCACATGAAACAGATCCACCTGTCTAGAGAAATAGGTGTGGAGGGCCAAAACACGCTGTAGCAACACGGCGTCGAGTGAAAGCCGAGCGTCGATGACCTCCAAAGATGTGCCCAATCCTTCGTCGAACCGGCGGCTATTGAGACGCAGATTCTCCTCAGCTTGATTCAGTGCGGCTGTCAGCTGCCGGTACTGTTCCTCGGCCAGTTCCATCTGCATGTTTGCACTCTGCAGGAACAGACTGAGTTTGCGTTCCGCCTCAGCGGTGCGGCTTTCCAGTGCAGAGGCTTCCAACCGGGCCGCTTCCAATTCGCGTGTTCGGTTGAGTCCGTCAAATAGGGTGAAGCTGGCACCGATCCCCACGGCCCACTTTGGCTCTAGGCCCTCAGCCATGTATTTGTCAAATACGTTGTACATGCCAAATCCGTAGACTGTAGGGAAGTAATCCGCTCGCTTCGCACGGGCCTTTTGCTCCAAGGCTACGGTTCCGGCACGGAGCTGCCGGAGAGACGGATTGCCTCTCTGCATCGATTCCAGGGCGTGCTCCAGCGTAACTGGGGCTTCGGCGAATCGCAGGGAATCCGAAACCGCCAGTTGGGGATTGTCCGCTCCAATGGCTGAGTTCAGGGCTACCTTGGCGATTTGCAGACGTTCGCGGGCATCGAAAGCCGCACGATCAGCATCTGCGAGGGCCACATCAGCCCTCATCTTCTCGTGTTGAGCAATGACTCCTTCCTCCATCAACCTGGTGGCCCGGCCCTGGTGGAGTGTCAGGGTGCGCTTTGCTTCCTCGCGCACACGGAGGTTTTCCGCAGCCAGCAGTACATCCAGATACCGCTGCGCAGTTTCCGCCAGCACGGCGTCGCGCTCAGCATCCAAAGCCGCAGCTGCAGCGGTTTGTTGGGCTTGGGCGGCTCGAATTCCGGCAAGGATCTTTCCCCCCGTGAAGAGAGGCTGACGGGCAGTAACGATTCCCTGAAGAAAACCCTGGTCCTTGAGTGTCTCCCGAAACTGTGGGAGCATGTCGTCCAGTTGCTGTGCGGCCTGGCTGGATACCACGGCCTGTTCGGCGGCTGTCAATGGACGCCCCTGGCTCACCAGCGACTCCAAGTTGCTCAATGCCCCCTGGTTCCCGACCTCGAGGGATATCATCGCCTCCCTGATCGGATCCAAGTTCAGCTCCAACGCTTCGTTCATGCGCGTGTAAGCGGCATCGATTGTGATCTGAGGAAAGAGGTATCCCCGAGCCGCAGCAACACCCGCGGAACGAGCCCGTAGAGTGGACTCCACCGCTCTGATACCATGGTTGGTCGCGAGGGCTTCTTCCGCAGCCCGGCGAAGGGTCAACTGCGCCTCAGTAGGGAGTGCGCATGCGAGCAGCGCAACTCCTGCAAGTATCAGGATCCTGAGGTCCAAACCACCAATTCGTTGAAATGAATATTGAATCATTGTTCATTAACGCCTAAAAAAAAGAGCCTTCCTTGGAACATCACGGCCTGACGCCCCTCATAAGCATGCCCTGCAGTTCAACCCGAAGCGTACTCAGCGGAAACGCGCGAGGGGTGCGAACCCATTGATTCAACAGCTGTCGAATAGCTCCGAACACGACGTGAGTGAAAACATGGGGGGACAAATCACTTCTAAACAGCCCCGATTCGATTCCCCTCTGGAACACCTGCTCGCCCAGAGTGAGGAACTCCTCGTAGAAACGCATGAAGTCACCCGTACCATCTCGGACCAAATGTTGCTGTTCGGCAACGAAGACCTGAGCAAGAGAGGGATCCCGCGCGAACGTTGAGAAGACACCCTCAATCAGCGCCTCTATCTTCTCTGCTTCATCCAGGTTGCGGTCATTAACCACCTGTTCAAACATTTCGTGCAACCCTTGCCAGAGCTGCGAAAACAGGTGATGGAGAATGCTCTCTTTGCCATCGAAGTAGAGGTAAACGCTGCCTGTCGCCACTCCCGCTTCATCAGCTATCCGGGAGATCATTGCAGCGTGGTAGCCGTCGCGGGCGAAAACTCTGATAGCCGCTTCCGCGATTCTCTTCTGTTTTTCTCCGGTGCGTTTTCTCATTGCCTTCTCACTGAATACTGATTCATAATTCATTTTAACTCAATACATTGCTTTGTCAAGTGGACTACCTGCCCCCTCCTCATTTCTTTTCACTCGTCGGCAACATCCTGAACGGAGAAGAACTGGCATGGTAGGAGATTCCTACTTTCACGGTTGGGTGTACCGCACCGTCATAGATCCGGCTTTGGCTCCAATCCGTGAACTCGTCGGGCGATGGATTCCGGATGGGTCGGCAGTTATCGATATAGGCTGTGGGACCGGTGCCCAGCTGTTTGCGTTGAGCAGCAAGATTGCCCGCGGGTTCGGAGTTGACCATTCCATGACCCAAATCGAGCACGCTCAGCAGCGTGCACTCAAGATGGGGTACTCGCACATCGAATTCTCTGCTACGGACGCGACGCACCTGGAATCGATTCAGGATTGTGAATTCGACTTCGCTGTAACGTCGATGGTCATTCACGAGATGCCGGCAGCAATCA
>CAYTDU010000128.1:0-10529 GCA_964436395.1 uncultured Gemmatimonadaceae bacterium
GAACGTAAACCCACCCGCGCCCTTGCCGATAGCGCCATCGGTACCGTCAGAATCCGAGTTGGAAGTTGACCAGCAATTGATGGTGGTCGATGGCTGCTTCTTCCGTATCAATAATGTAGTTCAACTGGATTTCGGTTACCGAGGTCGGCCACACGTTGAGCCCGAACACGAGCAGATCGCTACGACCGTCGAAGTTGTCACCATCAAAGCCGTCCCAGCGGACGAGCCCCTGTATCTTTGGGCTAAAAAGCAAACCGGCGGTTGCGTGAAATCCCCAAGGATGCCGTGCCACTCCGATTTCCGGAGATAATGAGGTATGGATCACCTCACCCGCAAAGAGCAAGTTCCCAAACTCCGCTCTTATGTCTCCTCCTGCCAGAGTGCGTTTGCCGCTAAACGACGAGACGAGCCCATTGCCAAACGACAAGTCGTCATCGTTACTGTGTGCGACGTTGACACCGTACCGGAAACGGCCGTTCTGGCTGCCTTCCCGTTCCATCTCGAGCACACCTGATAACCGCACCGCGAAAAGAAGGTCGTCGTTGTCGTTTGAGTTTGCTGATAGTCCGTTACCGTTGAACGCGCCAATAGTGAGCCCGAACTTGCCCGCCAATTTCTCGATCGCCACCTGCGCTCCGATCTGTCGTCCGGGGGCCAGGGCGGTGACCGCCTGGGAGCGGTTGACGAAATCGATGCTCCCGGCATAGGTCAGGAATTCCTGACTGAAAGGCACCTTGAATTGCCCAACACCCAGTGAGACCGCCGAACTCGCACGGTAATACATCATCGCGTCCAAAATGGCGGGTGAATTGATGAAGTTGGTGGCTAGTACATAGCCAAACCCGGCGTCCATCTCCCCGGAAAGAAGCAGCCTGAAGTTCGCCATGCTAAACCCATTGTTTCCGACTTGAGTTCGATCGAACTGAAAGTCGGCCACCGTTTGCAGCAGCATGCCAAGGCTGAAATACTCCTGCTTGAACGTGTCGAGGAATCCGTCATAGAGGGGTTCCGGTTCTTGCTGTGCCGTTGCATCGAGCGTTGTCGCGGTCGCAACAACGAGGAGGAATAACGTCCTCGATGCGGATCTTAGGGGATTCATTTTGAGCTCCTCCTTGACGGGCTTGTTCCGTCCGTCAGATTTCGTCATGCATCCTTCTTACCACCTTCACCGTCTCGTTCATAACGACCGGGATGAGTGCCAGGCCGATAGCGATTGCCCAGTCCGAGGGGAGCAATTGGTGAACCTGGAATAGCGAAGCGAGTGTTGGTACAGAAATGATGGTAACCTGCAAAGCCGTTCCCACTGCCAACGCAAGCCACAGCCACTTGTTCGTGAACAGGCCGACCTGAAAGATGCTCTGTGTGTCATGCCGGACGTCAAAGGCGTGAAACAGCTGGCTCATCGCCAAGACCACGAACGCCATTGTGCGGGCGTGTTCGAGAGACTCGGAGTACAGGGAGTTGCCTACCCGAAATGCGACCAGGGTGATCGCGCCGATCACAATGCCGTTCAGCACGACGTTGAAGCCGGTTCCGCCGGCAAAGATGCTTTCCCTAGGGTCACGTGGTGGCTTCTTCAGGGCGTGTGGATCACCGGCATCCATGCCGAGTCCAAGCGCCGGTAGGCTATCGGTGATGAGGTTGACCCACAGAATGTGGATGGGTAGCAAGGGCGAACGCCAGCCTATGAGAATCGCCGTAAAGATCGCCACGATCTCTCCGGCGTTACACGAAAGCAAGAAGGTGATCGCTTTCTTGATATTTGCATAGATGTTCCGTCCAGCCTCGACGGCTCTCACGATGGTCTGGAAATTGTCGTCTGTGAGAACAATGTCACTCGCTCCCTTCGCAACGTCAGTACCTGATCTGCCCATGGCGACACCGATGTCAGCCGCCTGCAAACTGGGTGCGTCGTTGACTCCATCACCGGTCATGCTCACGAGGTGACCGTTTGCCTGGAATGCCTTAACTATCCGGACCTTGTGTTCAGGACTGACACGGGCGAAAACTCGGAGTTCTGACACGCGGGTCGCTAGCTTGACATCGTCGATCTCGTCGAGTTCGGTGCCATTTATCGTCTGCGATCGTGCACTGGCTATCTCAAGTTGCCGAGCGATCGCGAATGCCGTATTCTGGTGGTCTCCGGTGATCATCACCGGTGTGATCCCCGCCAGTCTACAGAGGCGGATTGAGTCCTTCACCTCCATACGCGGTGGATCCATCATGCCGACGATTCCAAGGAACGTGAGATCTCGCTCAAACACGTCCGGGTCGAGCTGGTCCCGCCCGATCGAGCGCCGTGCCACTGCGAGCACGCGCAGGGCATCGTCGCTCAGCTCCGCGGCCGCCGAGGTGATGCGTGCGCGGTCGCCTTCCGTGATTTCGCGAACACCCGACTCGGTCCCAATCAGGGAGCATAGGGGTAGCAGACTGTCGAGTGCTCCTTTCGTGTGAACCATTGCTCCGTCTTCATGCAGATTCACCGTGCTCATCATCTTGCGCTCTGAGTCGAATGGGTTCTCTGCAATCCGTGGCTCTCGCTCGTTTAGCGCTTTCTGTTGTACACCGTGCTTGTGTGCTGCTTCGAGGAGTGCAATCTCTGTAGGGTCACCCGTTGACTCGGAATCGTTGGCTGCATAACTCGCGTCGTTGCAGTGCACAATGCTTTCGAGAAGAAACACGTCGAGACTGGAGTCCGCGTCGAGCGAGTCGAAATTCCGGACCGGTCCGTCTCCTGCCAAAAACTGCGTCACGGTCATCCGGTTTTGAGTCAACGTGCCGGTTTTGTCCGAGCAGATGACGCTAACGCTCCCGAGCGTCTCCACCGCGGGCAGTCTGCGAACGATCGCGTTCTTTCGACTCATCTGCTGCACGCCGATCGCCAGTACCACAGTGACGATCGCCGGCAAACCTTCCGGTATCGCCGCGACCGCGAGGCTGACTGCGGTCAAGAATAGTTCGGGCAGCAAATCGGTCGGGATGAATCCGGAAGACAAGTACAGCTGGATGACACCAACACCGAACATGATCGTACAAAGGCCGAGGATGAGAAATCCGAGATATCGACCGAACCGCTCGAGGCGTCGTTGGAGAGGCGTCGGTTCATCTTCCTCGCTTTCGAGCATCTCGGCGATTTTCCCGAGTTCCGTCGCCATTCCGGTGGCCACCGCCACTCCGACTCCACGGCCGTAGCTGATGGTGGTCGAAGAGAACGCCATGGTCACCTGGTCGCCCAGCGGTACACCTTCGCTCGAGATTTCGGCATCGGCGTCTTTCTCCACCGGTACCGACTCACCTGTGAGCGCGCTCTCATCAACCTTCAGGTTGACGGACTGAACTAGGCGCAAGTCGCAAGGGACCACCCTGCCGGCTTCCAACAGCACGATGTCTCCTGGTACGATAGCCGCCGACTCAACCTCTCGCTTGTTCCCGTCTCGGCGCACCAATGCTCTGGGACTCGATAGCCGCTTGAGGGCCGCGATCGCACCCTCAGCTCTGCTCTCTTGGACTACTCCCACAACCGCGTTGAGCACCACGATTGCTGCTATTACGATCGCGTCGGTGATTTCCCCTAGAACGCCACTGACGATTGCCGCTACGAGAAGGATGTAGATGAGCACATTCTTGAATTGAGCAAGGAACCGCTCTACCAAAGTCGTTTTTCGCGCCTCGGCCAGACGGTTTTCCCCATATATGCTGCGTCGTCGTTCTACCCCATCCTCGCTCAACCCGTTGGTACGGTCTACTTCGAACGCCTCAAGTACCGTGGCTACGTCGTGTGATTTCCAATCGATATTTCGCTTCATCGTAGTACCATAACTTGATTTGTTACGAGCTGTGGGAGACCCGGGCCGTGGACTCCTTTAACCGCCTCCATAACCGTGTCGGAGAGTGTTGCTCGCGCGTGGTCTGATAGGCCGTCTTCGAACCGCCGATGGCGTCCACAGCAACACGTCCCTCGTGGGAAGCCTTGTGTGCCAACATTGGTTGTCCGGCTACGTCGCCTGAGGCAAAGAACTTGTTGGCAGCGGTACAGCGCTGAGGGTCGATCTTCACAAACCTGTTTTCGTGCAGCTCGAACTTCGTGTTCTCCAGGTGAATCCGCTCCTGTTGGGCCTGCGCCCCGTAAACTGAGGCATATCCGTATGGGAAATGATATTGATACAAGAGGTACTTTCGAAGAAGTTGGCCAGCACCACAGCGCCCCATACATCGCCGTCCAAAGGGGTTTATCTAGTTAACTTCAGCGAACCTCGACGTTCTCGTGTCTCCCTATTTCTAGCTCAGCAAAACAACGGCGCGAGCCATGTGCATCGCGCCATCCTCAATTGGCTGGATACGACCTTCGCCGCGATAGTCCACGAGGTCATGCCCCTCTTTCGTCGCAACTCCGACCGTGACGCAAGCCAACACCTCACCGTGTTCGTCGAGACACTCAGCGACACAGCTTGTACCCTTGTCGGATTTGACCCACTCACACCGACTGGATAACATCGCTACCGGACAAGGGAGCTTGCGCACTCTATAGCGACCACCTGTTCCATCAACGCCAACATAGCTTGCGTAGCGATCCGGGAATCCTACAGCAGAAAACTCCACTTCCAGCATGTCGCCCTCCATACGGACAGCGTGTATGCGTTCGAGGTGAGACTTGAGGTTTGCCGACGTTGCCACTTCAGTAATTGCAGCCGCCAGTTGTTCGGGTGATTTCTGCGCCTGTTTCAGCTTGGCTCGTAGCTCTTCCTCACAGAGTTGAGCCAACCTAGCAACCGCAGCCTGGTCTTCCGCATCGGAATCGCCTACCATTGCTGCCTGGCGGGAACTGAACTTCAGGGTCCCGCCCAGATCGAGAGGAAAGCCTGGCAAGAGCATCGGTACCTCCGCGTTCATTCTTCCCTCATCGGGACGCAAAAATACATCCGTTTCCACTGCTCAACGAACGAACCGGACGGATTCTCGGTTTTGCGCTGCAACGCACCGGTTTGAATCTACTTCGGCTACTCGGACCCACAAGCAAGTAGATTTCAGTTTAGGTAGATGCGTTCAAGCAAACATGGGAGGTGATGAACATGCCCGCAATGAGAGCATTCGTGATGAAGGGGATCGGAAAGGTTGGAGTCATGGAAAAGCCGATACCCGAAAAGCCCGGCCCCAACGACGCAATCGTGAAGACTACGATGGCGCTCGTGTGCACATCGGACACCCACACTGTGAAGGGGGCAATCGGCGACAGGCAGGGTCTGACATTGGGCCACGAGGCCGTTGGCGTCATTCATCAGGTCGGTAGCGCGATGGAGGGCTTTACGGTTGGAGACCGCGTCGCTCTCAACGCGATCACCCCATGCTATAAGTGTGTGAACTGTTTACGGGGATTCACGTCTCAATGCACCCAAATGCTGGGCGGATGGAAGTTCGCCAACATCAAGGACGGCGTATTTGCAGACTATTTCCACGTCAACGATGCTCAGGCGAACCTCGCGAGGATCCCGGATGCAGTACCGGACGAGGCCGCAGTGTACACGACAGACATGATGTCGACTGGGTTCATGGGGGCAGAGCATGCTGCGATACCGCTCGGTGGGAGTGTAGCTGTTTTTGCTCTGGGCCCGGTCGGACTCATGTGCGTAGCGGGTGCACGGCTTCTAGGTGGCGGGCAAATCATCGGCGTAGATAGCGTACCGGAACGTATGGAGTTAGCGAAACGCTACGGTGCTGATGAGGTCGTGGATTTCACCAAGACCGATGCAGTAGAAGAGATTCGCAAGCTGACCGGGGGAGATGGAGTCGACTCCGCCATCGAAGCGCTCGGTGGCCAAGCGACGTTCGAGGCGTGTATCAAAGCAACCCGCCCTGGTGGCACGATTTCGGTAACCGGGTACTTCGGTAGTGGCGACTACGTCAACATTCCGCGCCTCGATTGGGGCGTTGGGATGAGCGACAAAACGATCCGTACCGGTCTATGCCCTGGTGGTAAGGAACGAATGAGCCGGCTTCTCCGTCTCATCGAGAACGGCCGCGTAGACCCAACCTGGATGACTACTCACACGTTTCCGTTCAGTGACGTTGAGAAGGCGTTTCACCTCATGGATTCCAAAGCGGACGGAGTCATAAAGCCGCTGATTACATTCGATTGATGACCACGATGCCCGGCTACGAACCGAGTCGCGGCCGGGTAGATGTCTAGACGCCACGTAAAGAGCAATGATGCTGGAACAACACTTCCCAGTGCTGGCCGAAACGATCGTCGACAATTTCGTCCTGTTGCTGGCGGGGTTGGGCCTGCTGGTCAAAGGCTCCGGATTGTTCGTGCAGGCGGCAAGCAACAGCGCCCGCCGCCTGGGCGTGTCCGAGCTGGTAATTGGCCTCACTCTGGTGGCTATCGGGACTTCGCTGCCCGAACTGGTCTCAGCGATCATCGCGTCTTCAAGAGGGGAAAGCGACCTGGCGCTGGGGAACGTAGTCGGCGCAAATATTACGAATATCACCCTGGTTGTTGGCGGCGCGGCCGCTCTCCGCACAATACCAATTGCCCGGGAGATGCTGGAGCGGGACGGTTACTTGGCCCTCGTCGCCGCCGCCCTGCTGGCGCTATTCGCTTTCGACAACACGGTGTCTCGGCTTGAAGGGGTAGGCTTCCTTCTGCTGTTCGTAGCTTATACCATATTCCTGATCAAAACCAGCCAAGCGTATGAGAGTGCCTACCATATCCGCGACTTTGCGCGTTACTTCTTCAAATTCCGGTACCTCACGGATACGGCAAGTGCCGTAGGCCGCTCGCTGCGGCAGGCTGCCGCCGAGAAGGAGACTACGGAACAGGCCGTTAGTGCCTCCTTTGACTGGCGCAACGCACTCCTGATGGCGCTTGGCGTCGGGCTAATAGCTCTTGGCGGAAACATGTTGGTGGACGAAGCGGTCTTTTTCGCCGGGCACTTCGAGTTGCCGGTTACGTTGGTTGGCGTGGTGTTGGCTCTGGGCACGACCGCACCCGAGATGAGCGTCAGCCTTGCCGCGGCTCGTAGCGGTATGGGCGGCATGATCATCGGAAACGCTATCGGCTCGGTGTTGTGCAATACCTTCCTGATCGTCGGAGTGGCATCGGTAATATCACCCATTGCGGTGACGGTCTTGGCCCGCAACTACGCATTGCCATTCCTGCTCGGCGTCACCGTGGTGATGCTTGTCTTCAAGAAGTCAGGTTTTGAGATCCGCCGCATGGAGGGGATCGGTTTGTGCCTACTCTACCTGGTCTTCATCGTCTGCTACGGTGTCCTTGCCTGATGCTGGATACCTCACGAAAGATCATCTCGGACCCGACGCCTGAATATCAGCCAAGGCCCTAGAAAGTCTGGGGTTTTCTGAGAGCAGTCTGTAGATCATGAACCGTAATGCCGTCTTGAAGTCCTTCCACTCGGAATTCAAGGGTTCAGGACCTACGATTATCTCTTTGGCCTCCTGCAGACTCGCCTTGACATATTCATCGATGGGTTTGTTCAGTAGCTCCTTCGTCAGGGCCTCGATGATTGCCTCGAATCGTCCTCGCTCCAACCACAGGCCCTTGCAAGTTGGACAGCAATCCACTTCTACCCCCGTCTGCCCATAAAGAATGGATACCAGTCCATCTCCACAGCTCGGGCAGGGCAGCTTCTTGTGTCTCAAATCGAGTGAATCCCATTCCGTCCACAGCTCGAAATCCAGCCAGTTCAGATCGATGTCCGCTGCGTCCTTGGCCTGACGAAGCTCATCATCTTCGTACCAGGCCCCACCGCATATCGGGCACTCATCTCCCCTTACCCTACCGGTGAGCGATGCCTCGAGATCGACTTTGCACCTTGAACACTTCATGGGCTTTCCCCCAACTGCTACCTCGTTGACACCAAATCACTTCGACGCAGTGAAACAAACCAACAGCCGGTCAAGTACTGTTGCTGTCAGTCTCTCGAAGCCACGCCGCGATCCGCTCAGCATTCTCGCGCGATTGCGCTGCGCGGGCATTTTCCCCAAGATGCTCGTAGGCTTGCGCCTTCCCGTTCCATGCTACTACAAGAGTCGGGCTGATCGAGAGGCAACGGTCGAACTCTCTTAGAGCCTTGGCAGCCTCGCCAGCCTCCAGTAGTTGCCTCCCTCCCAATAGACATTTGTCGATGGATTCCAGATCCGATTCCACCCTCAGGCTGACAAGCTCCTTCGCCTTGACCGTCAGAATGGAGCATGGGAGCTGACGGGTCACCTTTTCAGTCACGCTTCCAAGCAAAAGGCGCGCGACGCCAGCCCTACCCACTGTTCCCATAACGATCAGGTCGGTACTGGATTCTCTTGCGTGGGCGATGATTTGCTCATGCGGTTTGCCGCGTAATGTCGTTACACTCCAGCTCTCATCGCGAAATCCCAGGTCGCCGAGAAACTCTTCGAATCGTTGCTTCTGCGGAGACAAGAATCCTATTTCGACCGCATCGTCGGGCATGTCAATTCCGGCATAAAGAGTTGACAGTGGCTCCAAGACATGCAGTACGGTTAAATCGGCCTCGAACACCTGGCTGAGGAAATGCGCGTTTTTCAATGCTCTCCGTGACGCCTCGGACGTATCCACGGGGCAGAGTATCTTGCTCGGCTTTGCTGCAGCATTGGGCGCAACGATCCAGACGGGAACCGGTGAATTGCGCACCACACGGGAGGTGGTCGAACCAATTCGTGATTCCCCTGAATCGGTCGGCGTACCGGCTCCCACCACGATTAGGTCGGCAAATCTCGTCGCTGCGGTCTCGACAATCGCCCTAGCTGCCGAGCCTCTTACTACGACCACCTCTACGTCCGCCGCATTCACATTCCCGGATTGAGCGTGCCTTTCCCTCAGGCGGCGTTCAAGTTCAGGGATACCGGGATGTTCCGCTATCACGGAGTAGGCCTGTTCGTGAACGGCGTGCACCAGCACAGTCTTTGAACGAAACGCCTCGGCCAGAGTGGTAGCGATCCTTACGGCAGCATCACTTCTTGGTCCAAAAACGGTACCGGCAACTATCGTGTCGAGTGGCTTCATCGTGCTCTCTGGTGCGGTTGCGACGTGTTGATTGAACGTGCATGGTATCTTAACACCGACCGACGAGTCCGGGGAACTCGAAGCGGCCACGGTATTTTGCAGGTGTCCGGAACCATACATGCATGTTGGAGGTTTGGTCTATGCCGCCAATCGTCTGGATCGGCTTCTTGATCTTCATTCTTGCAATGGTAATCCTCACCCTGGGCGTATTCCACCGCAAACCGCACGTCGTAAAGCTTCCCGAGGCCCTCGCTTGGACGGGTGTTTGGGTGGCGCTCGCGCTTGCATTCAACGTTCTGGTGTACTTTCTCTACGCCGAGGAAGGCCTCGCACGGCCCGGCCTCGCCTCCGAGCATCTCACCGGGCAACAGGCAGCGATACAATTCTTGACTGGATATCTGACTGAGAAGTCGCTCTCAATCGACAACATCTTCGTCATCGCGATGATCTTCGCATACCTGGGTGTCCCTCTGGCGCAGCAACACCGTCTCCTGGTGTGGGGCGTGATCGGCGCAATAGTGCTACGTGGCATCATGATAGCGGCGGGATCGGTTCTGATCCACGAATTCGATTGGATCGTGTACGTCTTCGGTGTTCTGTTGCTCGTGTCCGCAGCAAAGATGATGGTCCTGAGGCACGACAGCATCGACTTTGAGCGTAACCTCGTAGTCAGGTTGGTTCGCCGAGTATTTCCTGTGAGCAGCGAGTACCACGGCAGCTCGTTTTTCACACGCGTCAATGGAGTGCGCACTGCCACTCCGCTATTCCTGGGCCTCGTTCTTGTCGAGACGAGTGACGTGATTTTCGCGGTTGATTCGATTCCCGCCGTTTTCGCGATCACGCGGGACCCATTCCTGGTTTGGACATCGAACGTATTCGCGATTCTGGGCCTTCGCTCCCTCTACTTCGCTTTGGCCGGACTCATGGAGCGGTTCCGGTATGTGAAGATGAGTCTCGTGTTCTTGCTTGCGTATGTTGGAGTGAAGATGCTCTTGTCCCACCACTATCCGATTCCGAATCTCGTTTCGCTGGCGATGATCTCCGGCATACTAGGCGTTGGCGTGATTGCATCGATTCTGGCTGGCAACAGAGACACCGCGGCCCTGATATCCCCGCTGGCTGACGATTTCGAGGAAATCGCCATCGTCACCTATAGGCAGGGGCGGAAAGTCGTGATTCTGATCCTGGGCGGCTCGGTTTTGCTGATCGGTGCCGCAATGGTAGTGCTGCCCGGACCAGCGATTCTGGTTCTCCCGCTCGGCCTTTCGATCTTGGCTCTGGAATTCGCTTGGGCGCGTAAATGGCTGGCCAGAATTCGTAAGACAGTCGGAGATGTAAAGCGGCGGCTAGTACCTCGCAAAGAAGGCTCGCCGTAAGCCCGCGCACACGGCTGACGACACTCGTTCTGAGCGCAGCGGTGCGCAAGTCGCTCCCAAGTGGTAGGTTCGTTCTAAGAACAACGGTTGATGGAGGTACGCGTGGACGCACACTCCGT
>CAYTDU010000129.1:0-10522 GCA_964436395.1 uncultured Gemmatimonadaceae bacterium
GTTGGTGGAGGAGAGCGTTGCTCAGGCCATGGGAGCAGCGGCACGTGCAGCGACGCTTCTTTCCAAGGACGAGCTGGAACTCGAGGCCACGATCAGCGAGGTCATCGACAAGAATTGCGACGGCTGCGCCTACTGTATTGACCCATGCCCATACAACGCGTTGGCGCTCATCGAGTATGTACGCGGAGATCAGATCAAGAAGACGGTACAGAACAACCCCGCTCTGTGTAAAGGGTGCGGCGTGTGTATGGCCACCTGTCCCAAGCAAGGAATATTTGTTTGGAACTTCAAACTCGAGCAGATCAACGCGATGGTGGATGCAGCGTTGGAAGTGGAGTAGATGATAGACGAAACAAACGGGTTCGAACCGAAGATCCTGGCGTTCTGTTGTAACTGGTGCTCCTATGCAGGGGCAGATTTGGCAGGGACGTCTCGCCTGCAATACCCGCCCAACGTGCGGGTTATCCGGGTGATGTGTTCGGGGATGATCCACCCAAACATAATCATCGAAGCATTGACGAAAGGGGCCGATGGGGTGATGATCTGCGGCTGCCACCCCGGCGACTGCCACTACCTGGAAGGGAACCTGAAGGCGGAAAAACGGGCCGAGGCGATTGATCTCATGCTGGAGGACTTCGGTCTGGAACCTGAGCGGTTTCGCCTCGAGTGGGTTTCTGCCTCTGAGGGGCCACGCTTTGCCCAGGTCATGAGAGAGATGGTGGAGGCAATAAAGGCGTTGGGGCCGAGCCCTTACGCGACGTAAAGGGGAACGAGCATGCCAGTTTCCGAGGCTCTGTGGGTGGAAGGGAATAAGTACATGTGGGACGGTGGAGAGTATGCGTCACGCGAAGAGGCACAGGCCAAGGCGGACGCGTACCAAGTGGATGACTTCGAAGTGCAGATTATCGAAGAGAAAGGGAAGTTTCTGGTCTACACCCGACGAGTGGTGACCGAGATCGTACTTGAAGGCGAGGCGCCTCTTTAGATAATAAGGCAAAAAGATCACCTCACTACGAGGAGGTAACTGATGGGAGTAAAAGTTGCAGAAGAATGGCTGAACATCTGCGGTGGATGTGAAGTCTCAATTCTGGACATCGGTGAGCCACTGCTCGATATCCTGCCAAACCTGGAGTTCGTCCACATGCCGGTACTGATGGACCACAAGTACTTCGGCCAGACCGGCGAGGGAACGGAACTGACCATTCCCGAGGCAGATGTGGGAATGATCTCCGGCGGCGTGCGAAACGAAAAGGAGAAGCACGTCACTGAGGCGATGAGAAAGAGCTGCAAGACGCTGATCTCCCTGGGGTCGTGCGCCTGTTTCGGCGGGATCCCCGCCCTGGCGAACATGTATCCGCTGGACGATCTGTACACCAAGGTCTACCGGGATTCGGTGACAACCGACCCGGCGGACACCCCTGCGGAAAATCTCCCCCCGCTGTTGGATCGGGTCTACGCGGTGGACGAAGTAGTCCCGGTCGACCTGTACATTCCTGGCTGCCCGATGAACCCGGACATGATCGCGGAGGCGCTGACTGCACTCCTCGAAGGGAAACCCTTCGAGCTCGCGGAACGGAGCGTCTGCGACGACTGCCCGGTCAAGCGCGAGAAGAAGGCCGGCGGCGAGATCAAGCGACCGCTGGAGGATGCGCAGTTCGATCAAGGCGGACCGTGGGAGAATACCCGCTGTCTGATGGAGCAGGGCATCCTCTGCCTGGGTCCGGTGACACGCTCCGGCTGTGCCAAGCCGATGGAAGAGGGAGGCCCGAAGGTCCCGCGATGCATTCAGGGCTACATGCCCTGTCGCGGATGTTTCGGACCCATCCGCCAAGGAGCGAATCCGCTGGTCGACATGATGGGCGCCCTGTCGTCGATCGGGTTGGACGCCAAACAGGTGCTCGACCGAAGGGCGATGCTCAACCGCTACATCGGCGGACAGAAACGGCTACGCCCCCTCCCACAACGGCCGGGACGATAAAGGAGGATGACCAATGGGAAAGACAATTACCATCGCACCGGTAACCAGGCTTGAGGGACACGCCAAGGTAACCATCGAATTGGATGATGCCGGAAACGTGGCCGAGACCTGCGTAAATGTCGTCGAACTGAGAGGCTTTGAGAAGTTCTGCATCGGTCGTCCAGTCGAGGAGCTTCCCCGCATTGTCACAAGCATCTGCGGGGTCTGTCCGTGGTCGCACCATCTCGCCTCGGCGAAGACCTGCGACGCCGTCTTCGGGGTCACACCCCCGCCGGCCGGGCGGAAGCTTCGAGAGCTGTGCAACGCCATTGCGTACACGGAAGAGCACATCCTGCACTTTTTCTTCCTCGCCGGTCCAGACTTCATCATGGGACCAGACGCCGATTACACCGTGCGCAACGTACTCGGAGTCGTCCAGGCCAACCCGGAAGTCGGTCGCAAGGTGGTGCGCGCAAGGCACCTCGGTGCCCAGATGTTGGGAATTGCATCGGGCAAGTCGATCCATCCGGTGACAGCTGTGCCCGGCGGTTTCAGCAAGCCACTCACTGAAAAAGAACGCGACCGGATGAAGCCAATGGCGGCAGAGGTTCTGGAGTTTGCCAAATTCGCGATTGCCCACGTCAAAGAGAACGTCTTCCCCAACTACCTCGACGAGATTCAATCGATTGGGGTAATCGAAACCGGTTTCCTGGGAACGGTAGCCGATGACGGAAGCATGGACCTCTACGACGGCAAATTCCGACTGATGAAACCCGACGGCACGTACGAGGAATTCACCTACGATCAATACACCCATTATATCGCCGAACACATCGAGCCGTGGAGTTATCTGAAGTTCCCCTACGCCAAGAAGTGGGGCGATTTCAGCATGGATCTCGATGGCCCAGTAGGAATCTACCGCACCAATACGCTCGCCCGCATGAACGTATGTGACAAGATCTCAACGCCCCTGGCCCAGGCCGAGTTGGAGGAGTTTCGCGAGAAGTTCGGCCGACCGGCGCAGCAGACACTGCTCTACAACTACGCGCGGTTGATCGAGTTGTTGTATAACGCCGAGATCATCGTCCAGCTGCTGAACGACCCGGAGATTACCGGCAAGGAGACGCGTGTACCGGTCACCCCGCGTGCGGCCCACGGGATCAGTAGCGTCGAGGCACCACGAGGGACACTCATCCACGACTACGAAACCGACGATCAGGGCATGGTTACCAACGTCAACCTAATCGTGGGCACGACCCACAACAACGCACCGATCAACATGTCGGTCAAGCAAGCGGCGAAGAGCCTGATCAAAGACGGTAACTACGACGAGACCATCTTGAACAAAGTAGAGATGGCAATCCGCGCCTACGACCCGTGCCTGTCGTGTGCAACCCACAAGCTGGACGGGACGCTGCCGGTGCGGATTGACATCGTCAACAGCAAGAAAGAACGGATCGATACGCTGACAAACACACCATAGGTGCAACTGCCTGGGAAAGGGAGTTCGGATCGCATGAAAAGCGCAACGAGCCTTAACGTCGTCCCTGAGTATTGCACGAAGCCGGTCGTAGTTTTCGGCTGTGGAAATATTCTGCTCGGCGATGACGGCTTCGGCCCCGCCGTTGTGAAGGAGCTCCACGCTTCCGGCACCGTACCGGAGTGCGCCGAGGTAATCGATGCCGGTACAGCAGTACGGGGGTTTCTATTCGACATCGCGCTTTCTGAGCAACGGCCTGGGCTGATTGTGGTCCTCGACGCGGTGGATGCCGGGCGCTGCCCGGGAGAGGTGTTCGAGATCCCCCTGGACGATATCCCGGCGGTGAAGATCCCCGATTACTCGCTGCACCAGGCACCCACGTCGAACCTGCTGCGCCAGCTGCGGGACCACTGCGGTGTCGATGTGGCGGTAATCGTCTGTCAGGTTGAACAGATCCCGGACGAGGTCAAGATGGGCCTTTCCCCCACGGTGCAGGACGCAGTGACTCATGCAACGGATCTGATTGAGAACAGGTTTCTGACCTGAAAGAAGACCGAAAAACAGAAGGACGCCAAGAAGGGGTGAAGACAATGCCAGAAGCGCTGGAAACTCTGGAAGTGAGTAAACTGGATCCGACGTTCTGCGAAGAGGTGATCGCACAGCCCGGCGGCGAGCACATTCGTCGGTGCTTCGCCTGCGGCACGTGCGTGGCCGGTTGCCCGGTCAGCGAAGTGGCTCCGGAATACAGCCCACGCAAGATCATCCGGCAGGTCCTGTTTGGCATGAGAGACGAGGTCCTCTCTTCGCCCCTGATCTGGTATTGCCTCATCTGTTATCGCTGCTACGCCCGCTGTCCTCAAAACGTCAACTTCACCGATGTCATGAGGGCATTGCGTTATCTTGCGTTGAAGGGCAACTACGCTCCACCGGACATCTTGGAAAAGATGGACCAGATCGACCGCAGGCTGCAGGAGGAGCGACGTCAGCAGGTGCAGGCGGCGTTTGAACAGGAACTGGCAAAGTTCGTGGAACAGCGGGCCAAGCAGGAAGGGGAAAGCAAGAGCGATGGCTGAAGAGGTAAAAACATTCCACGACCTCGTCACCGAGGTCCAAGAACGGGGGATTTGCGGACAATGCGGAGGATGTGTGTCCTTTTGCTCTGCGGGCGAATTTAACGCCCTGATGCTCGGTCCGGATGGTGCACCACAATTTGCTGACGAGGAGCGGTGCCTCAAGTGCGGCATCTGCTATTTGATTTGTCCGCAGATCAGCGTGCTCGACAACGAGCTGAAAGATCGATTCACGTGGACCGGTCCGATTGGTCCGGTGCGCAAGCTCACCTCAGCCCGCACCACCGACGAACATGTGCAAAGCGTCTGCACTGACGGAGGGGTGGTCACCGCGCTCTTGCTGCACGCGCTCGACAGGCACATCATACAGGCGGCAATCGTGTGCAAGCGGGCGGGACCATTTGAACGGCAGGTCGTAATCGCCACCACACCCGAGGAGATCATTGAGGCAGCCGGATCCCACTACGACGAGGCTCGACAACTCCCCGAGGCAGGCCAGCGCTACACCACCTTTGCCCCTACGGTTCGAGAGGTGAAGAATCTACACCAGCAGGACATCCGACGCATCGCGCTTGTGGGGACACCGTGTCAGATACACACCATCCGCAAGATGCAGCTTCTGAACGTCTTGCCTGCAGACACAGTGACGTTAACCGTTGGTCTGTTCTGCATGGAGAGTTTCTCGTTCGACGCAGCCGCGCGAGAGGGCCTTGAGAAGACCCTCGGTGTGAAACTCGCCGATATTCAGAAACTGAACGTGAAGGACGACGTGATCATCACCGGAAGCGACGGCAAGACAACCCACATTCCGTTTTACCTAGTAGACGAGTTTGCTCGCCCGGCGTGTCTCGCCTGCACGGACTTCTCCAATGAGTTTTCCGACGTCTCCTGCGGCGGCCTGGGCTCACCCGACGGCTACACAACGGTAATTGTCCGAAGTTCGGTGGGCGAGAAGGTTTACAACGGAGCCTACCACGCGAAAGCAATCAAGGAATTGACCTTCTCCGCTCCGGAGAGCCAGCGAAACCACACCACCGAGATGATGGCCAAGATCGTCTCCTTCTCCAGTCGGAAACGGTACCGTGCCAAGGAAAGATTAGGGGAGTGGCATGCAACATAAGAGAGTGATGGTCGTTGGTGGGGGAATCGCCGGGGTTCAGGCCGCCCTGGACCTTGCCGAGATGGGTATCGAGGTCCTCCTCGTTGAGAAAGGGCCGAGCATCGGCGGCCGGATGGCTCAGCTCGACAAGACCTTTCCCACAAACGATTGCGCGATGTGCATCCTCTCGCCCAAGCTGGTGGAGGCCGGAGCACATCCCTACATCAACATCATTACCAACACGGACGTGGTTGAGATTGCCGGGGACGTACCGCAGTTCCGGGTGAAGTTGCTGAAGCGCCCGCGTTACGTCGACGTGGAGAAGTGCACCGGCTGTGGCGCGTGCACCGAGAAATGCCCGGTGAAGATCCCGGACGAATTCAACGAAGACCTCGGGATGACAAAGTGCATCCGCGTACCTTTCCCCCAGGCGGTCCCGGCAGCGGCGATCATCGACGACACGAAATGCCTATACCTCACCCGCGGAAAGTGTCAAGTGTGCTCGAAGGTATGCGAGGCCGACGCGATCGACTACGACCAGAAGCCAGAGGAGGTCGAAGTCGAGGTTGGAAGTGTCGTGCTGGCCTCGGGCACGGCGGAGTTCAACGCCATCCTGAAAGACGAGTACGGCTACAAGACCTTCCCCAACGTGGTGACGAGCATCGAGTTTGAGAGGATTTTGTCGGCAAGTGGCCCGAGCCGCGGCCACGTCGTCCGCCCTTCCGACAACAAGGAACCAAAGCGCATCGCCTTCCTTCAGTGCGTCGGTTCTCGCGACTCTCAGGTCGGGAACGACTATTGCTCTTCCATCTGCTGCATGCAAGCTGCCAAGGACGCAATCATCCTCAGTGAGCATCTCGACGACGTTCAAACGACCGTTTTCTTCATGGACATCCGCGCTTTCGGCAAGCATTTCGATCGCTTCATCGATCGGGCGGAAGTAGAGCAGGGGTGCCGATTCATCCGCGCGCGCATCTCGTCGGTGGAGACGGATCCGCGAACGGACGACATCGTTGTGCAGTACACCCCCAATGGAACGGGTGTTCTCACCGAGCGATTCGACATGCTTGTCCTTTCGCTGGGATTGGTGGTGGATCAGGATCAGCGCAAAGCGCTGCGGAAACTTGGCTTTGACCTCGATGGTCACGGTTTCATTCGCGTACCGGCGTTCGAGCCCGTACGTACCCTTCGGCCAGGCCTGTTCGTGTGCGGGACGCTGTCCGGACCTAAAGACATCCCTGAATCAGTTGTGGAGGCCTCGGCTGCAGCGGCGGAAGCGGCCAGTGTGGTAGCCGACTTCCCGCAGGCGGAGTTCAAGGTGGAGTATCCGCCGGAGCGCGACATCCGCGGTGAGCCACCTCGCATCGGCGTATTCGTCTGCAACTGCGGCATCAATATTGGCGCAACGGTCGACGTGCCGGCGGTCGTCGAGCACGCCAAGTCCCTCTCCAACATAGAACACGCCCAGGAATTTCTCTTCTCCTGCTCGCAGGACGCACAGAAGGTCATCTCCGATGTAATCAATGAGAAGAACCTAAACCGCGTTGTGGTGGCGGCGTGCACGCCGCGCACCCACGAGCCGCTGTTCCAGAAGACCCTCCAAGCCACGGGACTGAACCCGTATCTGTTTGAGTTCGTCAACATCCGAGAGCAGTGTTCCTGGGTTCATCAGAAGGAACCGGAGAAGGCCACCGAGAAGGCAAAGCAACTGCTGGAGATGTCTCTGGAAAAGGCAATCCGGTTGGAGCCTCTATCCAAGATGACGCTTGGAATCGACAAGACCGCGCTTGTGATCGGCGGCGGGGTTGCGGGCATGACCGCCGCGCTGGAACTCGCTGCCCAGGGCTTCCCGGTTCATCTCGTGGAGAGAGAAGACGAGCTCGGTGGGAATCTTCGTCACGTGCACTTCACCTACGAGGGTGCCAGGACGGCTCCGTTCCTGGAGTCTCTATCCGAGCAAGTCCGTTCCAATCCGCACATCACCCTGCATTTGGCCGCTACAGTAGAGGCCGTCGCGGGATACGTCGGCAACTTCAAGACCAAGCTGTCCGACGCAGACGAGCCGGTGGAGCACGGTGTGGTGGTGGTAGCGACGGGTGGCCTGGCCGTCGAGCCGTCCGAGTATCTATACGGGAAGGACGACCGCGTCCTTACCCAACGCGAGTTTGAGGCACGGCTCGCCTCCGGGGAACCCTCCCTTAACAGGTTGAAGTCGGTGGTGATGATTCAGTGTGTGGAATCGCGAGACGAACAGCGCCCCTACTGCAGCCGGGTGTGCTGTTCAGCGGCCGTGAAGAACGCCCTATTATTCAAGGAATTCAATCCCGAAGCAGCGGTTCACATCCTGTATCGTGACATCCGAACCTACGGTTTGAAGGAGCTGCGCTACCGTGAAGCACGCGACAAGGGAATCCTGTTCTGCCGATACGACGAGGCCGAAAAACCGGTCGTGACGACGAACGACGGGACTGTCACAGTCGAAGTGGATGATAAGATCCTCGGCCGACGGCTTTCGCTCCAACCTGATCTATTGGTCCTTTCAGCCGGTGTGGCACCCAACCCCGACAGCAAGGCCCTCTCTCAGATGCTGAAGGTACCACTGGGCCCTGACGGTTATTTCCTCGAGGCACACGTCAAGCTTCGGCCGGTGGATTTCGCCACCGAGGGGGTTTTTGTCTGCGGTCTGGCCCACTATCCGAAGGATCTATCCGAGTCAATCGCCCAGGCGAAAGCGGCCGCCGGACGGGCAGCGACGGTGCTTGCCAAAACAACCCTCGAGGCTGAAGGGAAGGTAGCAAACGTCCTTGCGGAGCGGTGTAGTGGCTGTGGGACCTGTGTCGAGGTGTGTGCCTACAAAGCGATTGAACTCGATCCGGAAACGGGACGAGCCGTTGTCAACGAAGCACTGTGCAAAGGCTGTGGCGTCTGCACAGCATCCTGTCGAGCAGCGGCAATCGACCTGAAGGGATTCAAGAACGAACAGATCTTGGCGATGTTGGAGGCGGTGGTGTGACCAAAAAGAAAGACGAAAAGACAAGCGGCAACGGGTGGGAACCCCGAATCGTAGCATTTCTGTGCAACTGGTGCAGCTACGCCGGAGCCGATCTTGCCGGTGTAAGCCGCATACAGTATCCGCCGAACGTTCGCGTGATCCGCGTGCCGTGCTCGGGCCGGATCAACCCGCTGTTCATCGTCAAGGCACTCCAGACCGGCGCAGACGGAGTGCTGGTCAGCGGATGCCATCCCGGCGACTGTCACTACATCAGTGGCAACCTCTATGCACGAAGAAAGTTCGCCCTACTGAAGAGCCTGCTCGAGTACGTAGGAATAGAACCGGAGCGAGTCCAGTTTTCGTGGGTCTCCGCTGCAGAGGGTGTGCGGTTCGCCGAGATCCTGGGAAAGGTCATCGAAGCGGTTCGAGCAGTGGGCCCGGCCAGCAAGATGGTCAAGGAACTTGAGGAAGTCACATGAGCCAAGTGGAAGAAACACTGAAGAAAGAAGTCACGAAGCTCTTCGAGGAGGAGACGATTGACCTCTTCGTGGGCCACGAGGCCGCTGGCGTACCATTGAAGACGTCCGCATGCTTTCTGAGCTCCGCGGATGAGGCCAAACGACTCGTGTGGAACGCAAGTTGTGCAACCAATCTTGCTGCCTATCTGCCGCAGCTGTTCAAGCGACCCGGGGGAGCAAAAGGAGAATGGACCGCTCCCAAGGTCGGAGTGGTCGCCAAGGGCTGCGACAGTCGCTCGATCGTGGGACTGATCAAGGAAAAACAGATTCCTCGCGACCGACTGTTCGTGATTGGAGTAGGCTGCGAGGGGATGATCGATCGGCACAAGGTCGCAGGAGCTTTGGGGACAGTTGGTCTCGCAAAAGCAAAGATCGATGGAGGCTCACTACAGGTCATCGGAACGAACGGCACGCAGAAAAGCGTCGAGCTAGCGGAAGTCCTTGCCGACTCCTGCCGGGAATGCCAGCATCGAACGGCGGTGCTTTTCGATGTGGACCTCAGCGAGACTTCTGTGCAAGTGCCAGAGACCTCGCGCTATGCCGACGTCGCAGAGTTTGAGTCCAAATCGCCCGATGAGCGCTGGGAGTTCCTGGTGTCGGAACTGTCCCGCTGCATCCGCTGTTACGCCTGCCGTGAGGCCTGCCCGAACTGCTATTGCCAAGAGTGCTTTGCAGATGAGACCGCACCAAAGTGGCTGGGCGTGACGACTGACCTGTCCGACGTTTTTGCCTTTCACCTTGGCCGGGCGCTCCATCAGGCCGGCCGATGCGTGGACTGTGGCGCGTGTGTCGCAGCGTGTCCACAGGGGATCGATTTGCGCCTATTGAACCAGAAGATCAACAAGGATGTGGAAGAGCTGTTCGGAGTACAGTCAAGTCTCTCGCTGGAAGAGGCAGAGGCTCTGTTGTGCTTCCGAATGGAGGACGACCAATCCTTCATGACCGAACCGTAAGGAGTGGTGTAAAAGATGCTGGAAGTGACCCTCGATAAGTCAAAGCTGCAGGAGTTGCTGAAGCTGCTTGGCACGGATCGCCGACTCGTCGCTCCGGTCGTGGACAGGCTGGGAACGGTCTTTTCCGAGATCACCGATCCCTCGCTCGTCTGCCTGGAAGCGGTGAACACCAACCTTTCGCCGAAGGAGGCCGTTTTTCCGCAGTGGGAGACACTATACACCTTTGAGGGCGACCAGGTCGACAAGGCCGAATTGCAGATCGAAGAGACCGTGTTGTTCGGTGTGAGGCCGTGCGATGCGCGGGCGTTTGAGCTGCTCGATCGGGTGTTCACCTGGGATGGCGTAAACGATCCGTATTATCTGAAGCGACGGGAGAGAACTCTCGTAGTAGCGTTGGCGTGTAACGCACCCGGAGAGGCCTGTTTTTGTACATCGGTCGGTGGGTCTCCGGCC
>CAYTDU010000130.1:0-2757 GCA_964436395.1 uncultured Gemmatimonadaceae bacterium
AAAGGTGATTTTCACGAGTAGAGCGGCGGTGGTGCTTACGACGATGTTGGCTGCGTTTCTCGTTTCGTCCCTGTCGGCGCAGGATATCGAAAAGCCCAGAGAAGTAGTGCCGGTCTTAGAGCTGCCCGGAGAATCTGGAGCGGCAACTCGCATGAAGGGAGCCGTAGAGGCGCAGATTGAGGCGCTGAGCGCTCGAATGTTTGAGATGAACGATTGGATGTATCACAACCCCGAGGTCGGCCATGAGGAGGTCGAGGCCGCCCGCATGCTGAGTTCGGAACTCGAGGAAAACGACTTTTTGGTGGAATTTGGCGTTCCCGGTCTCGACCCAGACTTCAACAGGGAAATCATTGACAGGTACGATGCTGATGGCATGCCGACGGCCTTCGTGGCAAAGCACCGCGGAAAGACCGAGTATCCTGTCATCGCCTTCGTATTTGAGGTGGATGCGCTGCGCGCCGATCCCCCATTTCACGGGTGCCAGCACAACCAACAAGGTGCATCGATGGTCACAGCTGCCATTGCCCTGAGCAATGTTTTGGAGGAGAACAACCTCCCAGGTAGTGTTTGGGCAATTCACACGCCAGCTGAAGAGATCCCACCACCGACCAAAGCCGCGATGGTGGCGGCAGGGCTTTTCGACGACGTAGACTTCGTCATTCGGAGCCATGGCACAGGCACGCAGGCGAGGAGGGTTAGAGGCGGACTTGGCAACTGCTGCCTGCTGATCGAAGCTGCATCGTACGAGTTCAAGGGCAGACCTGCCCATGGTGCATCACCATGGAGTGGCCACGATGCCCTCGATGCTGCGAGGATCTTCTTCAATGCGGTAGACGCCTTCAGAGAGCACAACCGGCCAAGCTTCAGATTCATGGGAACGATCACGAAGGTCGGCGACTCCCCTAACGTGATCAACGAATACGTGCAGGTCGATCACTGGGTCAGGAACGCAGACTTTGCAGGCCGTGCCGAGTTGGACACAGTCGCTGCCCAAGTAGATACCATCGCGATGGGTGCCGCAATGGCGACATTCACGGATGTCGAAATCCGTCACTACGGCTCCTACTACAACGGCACCGAGAGTGCGTGGATGCAGGCGTTGGCATGGCAGTACATAAACGAGTACGGCGACGAGGATGCCATCTCCGACCAGCTCGGCAGTCCGGTCGGCTGGGATGAGGCTGGGTTGGGATCGGTGAACGTTCCGGGACTCTATATCAGGCCTGCCGTATCCGGAGTGCCAAGTGCATCAGGACACTCACACGAGAACGCGGCAATCACGATTAGCCCCGAAGGACATCGCGGCTTGCAGCAAACGGCGCTCATTGGTGCTGTCGTTGGCCTGAGATTGCTAACAAACGAAGAAATCCGCGATAAGATCGAAGAAGAGATGGGGCAATGGCAGCAGTGGGGTATTCAGGAGGGGCTGATACCGGAGAGGTTGGTGCGGAACTGACGAACAACCACTTGAGGTCTTCGATGAAGAGACAATTGGTCACTTGTCTGGTCGCTTTCGCCGTTGCAGTACTTGCAGCATGCGGCGAACGTGCACGTGCAGGAACCTGCAGATGTGTTGGAAGAGCATCTGGCAGACTACCGGATGGTCGGTCACGGAAACGGGTTTCTGAAGGTAAGAGCGATCGGTGAGAAAGTGCTCGACGGCGCTCTTGGAACGCACGGTGGTTGGCTGTTGGAGCCTTACGCAGACAGGCCTCGTACCGTGGGGTTCAACGTGACCCCAGTCAGTGATATCGAGAGATCCGCCGAACTCGCGGCAACACATGGGTTTCAGATGGCCATTCAGGGTATAGGCGATCGGGCAACGCGAGAACTTCTCCGGATCTATGAGGGTGTGTTTGACAGCAACCCGGAATTGGATGATCTGCGTTGGCGCATCGAACACTGTCAGGTGATTCATCCTGACGATATGCCCCGGTTTGCCGGGCTTGGAGTGATTGCCTCGGTGAGAGGCATATTCGCCACGTCGGATGGCCCATGGGTTGAGACTCGCCTTGGCGTTGAGCGCACGCGGGAACGCGGGTACCAATACAGGTCGCTGCTTGAGAGTGGGGCAGTGGTGATCAATGGGACCGATCCGCCGGTCGAGGATATCGACCCTATAGCGAACTTCTACCGCTCAGTCACGCGTGTCATGGACGACGGTTCGGTGTTCTATCCTGAGCAGAGGATGACTCGGGAGCAGGCACTGGTTTCATACACTAAGAATGCTGCTTACGCAGGATTCGAAGAGGAACTCAAGGGTACGATTACGGTCGGGAAACTCGCCGATCTCACGGTTGTGTCTCGGGACATCATGACGGTGCCGGACGATGAGATATTCGGTACCGAGGTGTTGTACACGATCATTGATGGGGAGGTGCGATTCTCTAGGAATGAGTAGTTGGTAGTGAGTGGTGAGTAGGCAGGCTGCACCACCTCCCACTCACCACTCACAAATCAAACATCGCAGATCACAGATCGCCTACTCTCCGCCGGGTCCTCTCCTCTGCGGCACCCTACACTCAGGCCACGTGCCCGGTTCGCCCGTGCGTCTGTTGACGCCTGGGATCCGCCGGTCGCGCGGGATCGTCTCGGCATCGTCAGCGGCCAGGTAAACCAGCATCGCCGTTAGGACAGCGTTCCACTGCACGTTCTCCATCACAACTTTGTCGAATGTGTCCAGGTTGGTGTGCCACGTGTAACTGAAGTAATCCCACCCGTCAGCACCGAGCGAAAACGCAGGGGCACCCGCGCACG
>CAYTDU010000130.1:2857-10511 GCA_964436395.1 uncultured Gemmatimonadaceae bacterium
CTGAAGTAATCCCACCCGTCAGCACCGAGCGAAAACGCAGGGGCACCCGCGCACGCGAACGAAGCATGATCGCTACCGCCGCTCGATGGGTTGCCTGGTATTCCCAGGTGCAAATTGCGGGTCATCTCATCCGGTAGCTGGCCGACCCAGCGTCCCAGAAATTCTGGAGCGCCAAGCAGTCCCAGCGCCGATACGCTCGTGACTCGACCTGTGCCGTTGTCTTGATTGAACACCGCCTGAAGCCCCTCGACTACCTCTGGATGGTCGGCGGCGTATGCTCCTGATCCGTTGAGACCCTGTTCTTCGCTGTTCCAGTGACCGACGACGAGTGTCCGTTTGGGATTGGGGTACACGGCATGTAGGATGCGCATCGCTTCCATCATGATGATGGTGCCAGTGTTGTTGTCGGTTGCGCCGGTGCCGCCGTCCCACGTATCGAAGTGAGCCGACATGAGCACATACTCGTCCGGCATTTCAACACCCGTGACCTCAGCGACAGTGTTGAACGCCGGCTGGTCGCCAAGAAACTCGGCCTCGGCTCGAGCGCGAAGGACGGGACCTTGATCGTTTGCGGCAAGTCTGGTGACAATGCCGTAGTCTTCACAGCTCACTGCGAACGTCGGGACCTCGTCAGTTCGAGCCGAGAAGATTCGATTCGCCCCGTAGCCGTTGGACCATTCGGAGGTGAGAATGCCGACGGCGCCGGCTTTTTCTAGTGCATCTGGCAGGGACCTGGCATCGTAGCCAGTGTTCTCGATCCGCGTTCGCCATGCTGCCTGAGCAGCTTGTCGCTCTTCACGCATTCGTGTGAACACGTTGCCACGCTGCTGGCCTCCCATGAACCGGGCCATCATCCTGGCCATTGCGTCGGGTTGAGTGTATTCCTCCCACGCAGCGTCTGGGCGGCAAGTCGGTTGCGGAAACGAAATGGCGACAAACTTGCCCGCTACCTCCGGCATCCACGCGGCGAATGCAGCACTGTCCGGAAGATCCGGCAGCAACATCACCTCGGCGTCGATCGGTTCGCCATTTGGCGTGCCGGGGCTCCAGGCGAGCATCATCGCGTTCAACGACCGGACGTGCGGTTCGATCAGACTCAGGTGACTCGGCCCGCGATTCCAGCCCAGCCAGGTTCCGTATTGCTCTGTGCGAGCGGTCACGCCCCATCCAGCATACTTGTCGATCACCCAGTTGGCACCTTCAGTCAGGTTCGGCGAGCCCGTGAGTCGCGGTCCAATGGAATCGTTGAGGGTTTGGGAGAGTTCGTAGACCTGGGAACGGTTCATACCCTCGTCCCAGATGGCGCGCAGAATTGGGTTGTCTGTTGGAAAACTCTGCGCGATCGCTTGCGCTGGTACGACTAGCAGGAATACCAGCAGCCATCGAGTTGAACAAATCCGCATCGATTACTCCGGTTGTGAGTGGTGAGATTGATCAATGAAAGATACGGCCAAAGAACCGTGTACGTCGAACGGGCCTGCCTCAATCGGCCGCAGTAGCTCCTGCGGTTTTTGCCTCGTCGTGCGCGTGTTGTTCTACTGACCCTTTGGGGAAGATCAACGCCACGACGATCCCGACCACTGCCGTGCCTGCCATCACGAGGTAGACGGTTGTGAGGCCGCCATCGAGCGCATCGACAAAGGAGCGGAGCGTTTCTGAGGGCATCCGCATGCGCGCATTGGGATCGAGTGCGACGTTCACGTTCACGTCTGAACTCAAGTGAGCTGTGAGATGGGTGTTCAGCACTGCACCCAACGCGGCAACCGCGATTGCTCCCCCTATCGTTCGGAAGAACTGTACAGAACTAGTTGCCACACCACGCTGCCTATGGGGCACCGCGTTTTGTACTGCAAGAAGGTATGGAGTAGACATGAAGCCCAAACCGATGCCGACAAAGAACATCGCCATCATCACCGCAACTTGACCCGATTCGGCGGTCGCCGCCGAGAGCCACAGGCACCCGACAACTCCGAAGGCCGCTCCGGCGATGGTGAACGGTCGGTAGCCAAAACGATACAACAGCCATCCCGACGTGGTGCTCGCAATCGGCCACCCAATGGACATTGGGGCGAGGGTAATGCCGGCATCTATTGCGGTGCCGCCGAGCACGCCCTGCGTGAACATCGGAACGTATGCCGCGGCGCAGAAGAGTATCGTGCCTAGAACGATCGATCCCAAGCTGGATACGGCAATGACCGGATTCTTGAACAGTGTTAGCGGCAGCATTGGCTCAGGGGCACGGTTCTCCTGCCAAAGGAATAACATCAAGCCCACGCCGGATAGCGCTACCAGCCCGAGTGTGCGAACGTCGATCCAACCCCATAGCTCGCTCCCTTCCAGCAGAGTGATGAGAAGTAGAGCGATCGCGGCTGTGAGGCTCACAGTGCCCAGTACGTCGAGCTTGTGCTCGCGACGATGAACCTTCTCGTGGTAGAACAGGAACAGTCCGACAACCGATGCCAAGCCGAACGGGATGTTTATGTAGAACACCCAGCGCCATGACAGTAGGTCGGTTATCAATCCACCGGCGGCTGTCTCTATGATGCTCGATACGGCCCATACACCATAAAAGAGGCCCTGGACCTTACCCCTTTCCTGTATCGTGTAGATGTCCGCTATCAATGTCGCCGAGACGGGCATGACGGCGCCCGCCCCGAAACCCTGGACGGCTCGATACGCTATGAGCTGACCGGGAGATGTCGACGTACCTGCGAGCGCGGCTCCGAGCAGAAACAGAAACACGCCCATAGTGAATACCCTTCTACGCCCGAACAAGTCCGCGAGCTTGCCGTACATCGGCACCGTGGTCGTCGACGCGAGCAGATATGCGGAGAAGACCCAGCTGTACCGCCCCATGCCGCCGAGGTCAGCGACCACAGTCGGCATGGCTGTGCCGACTGCGGTTGCTTCCAATGCGGCGAGGAACATGGCCAATACAAGGGCCGCAGTTACCAGTCTACGTTCGCGTCCGGGTTCCAATTCTCAGTGTTCTTCGTGGGTGCTAAAAGTCGGGAAGCCTGACTCGTGGCTGTCACATCCACCCCGCACTTCACCGCGGTCGGAACGTAAGAGGTCGGATGCCGTTTATACAATGCCGGTTGGGGCACTCGGCAGCCCAGCAGTCTTTTTCAACATCCGAGCAAGCGTTCCTTGTGCCTTGTATACCGACGCTCTTACTCCGGCGAATGCTGCTCCCACCATGCAGTGGCTCGGTCGCTCGTCCAAGGGTGACTCAAATGAACCTGGTCCAACCGCGCAGTGAGCTCTGAAGCCGACTGTGGTCGATCGCTTGCCTCCTTCTCGAGACACTCCATGACGATTCGTTCTAGGTCCGGCGGGATTGCCAACTCGGTTTTCGAGGACGGTGGGCTTGGGATATCGCGGGCGTGTTGGACAATCGCTGCCATGGCGTTTGATGCCTCGAACACCGGTTTGCCAATCAATAACCAGTACGCCACGCAGCCCAGGGCGTAGATATCTGCTCTTCCGTCCACGGGGCCACCGTCCCAGAGCATCTCGGGCGCCATGAAGTTGGGGGTGCCGATAGCAGTACCGTGTTGTGTTAGATCTCCTTCGTGAACCTCAGTGGACGAATGCTTCTTGACCAATCCGAAGTCGAGAACCTTCACGAAATCGAGGTCGCGACCATATCGGCAGACGAAGAGGTTCGCAGGCTTCATGTCCCTGTGTATCAAACCCGCATCATGCGCTTCGTCGAGAGAGTGACACACTTGCTTGAGGATGTACACGACCCGTTCTGGTGGTAATGGGCCGAACTGCGTCACCAGGGTTTCGAGGTCGATGCCGTCGAGCAACTCCATCACGTAGAAGAAAGTACCTTCCTTCGAGCGGCCGAAGTCGTATATCTCCACCGTGTGTGGAGAACGGAGGCTGGCTGTGGCCTGGGCTTCCCGCTCGAAACGTTCCAGGAGTATATGTGCTGCGGCGTTGTCCGTGCCGAGTGTGTCCGGTCTGATGAGCTTTATTGCCGCCGGTCGTGCCAACATGCGGTGTCGTGCTCGCCACACTTCTCCCATCCCACCGCTGCCGATAATGGTATCTAGGTGGTAGCTACCCATCTGTTTCGCCTTGGCAACGTCGACGTTCAGTCCATATATGATTCGGGACGCAACGTAGGCCACGACCACGGCGAGAGTGGGACTGATGATCGTGCCAGGCAGGGCGCTCTGGTAGGCGTCGGCAGAATAGAAGCCGACCAACCTCAGTCCGAGTGCGACGAGAGGTTCCATGCTCGCGGCAACAATCGAGACGATCAGCATCAAACGTGGCGGGCAGGGGATAACGACGGGAAAGAGGATCACGATCGGGATGCACCACGACATGAACATCATCACGCCGGTGTCGATGTAATACCAGAGTTGTCCTGCTAACGAAGCCACGAAGCACAACAGCACCTCGAGCCCAAGGCCGAGGTATAAGACAGTGGTATGGCTGATTCGGCTTTGTCGTGCCACAATCCAAACGAACGTCGAGCACAGAACACAACCGATTTGCGCGATGATGTTGAAGGTGGAGGCGAAGACGTCCACCCTTCCGGACGCCATGAAGGTAAATGCTGACACCGCACCAAATGCGCACAAGCCCATCGCGAGCAGAGCTGTCAATCGGACTCGTTCCCTGATTAGCTGAAGCAAATCCTCCGTGAGCTGGAGCCCACTTGTCGGCAGGACCTGCTCGGACGCCGGGGTGCGGTTGAATGGGATAATGGTTTCTGCTGTGTCGGTGCCAGGCACATGTTTCATGAGCTTCGTTTCGCCACTGCTGGTTCGCTGACTTTAGGTGTCTGAGGACGGAGATTAATATTGCGGGGAGCAAGGCAAGGGGGAAGGAAGGCTGAATCCGGTTGTGTGACCTACTGGGTTGCACAATGGATTGGGAGACTCCTAGTGGAAGCTGCGGGTCTCCCGACGTTCGAGTTCGCGCAGCAGTGGAGCGATCGGTGTGTTCGACAGCGACAAGTCTCCCGAGTAGTAGCGACGTGTCGTCCACCTGCCAGCCGAACAACTGGTTTCGGGTGCAGTCCCTCGCAGAAAAACCTCTGTTTCACCCCGGCACCCTGGACCTCCGAGAAGCCCTGTTTCACGTTCAACGTTGACCACCTCCAGACCGTACGGCACCGGGAATTCTTCGTCGCCGTATGTACCTCGAGCGTCCACCAAGAGTTGCCCGAAGATCGGCAGCGCAGCTCGGGATCCTGAAATGCCCATCCGCCGTGCGTCATCGAAACCGACCCATACTCCTACAGTGAGGGTGGGCGTGTAGCCGATGAACCACGCGTCTCGGAAGTTGTTCGTCGTCCCCGACTTCGCGGCAACGGGTCCGCGGAACCCCAAAGAACGCAGCGAGCTCCCCGTTCCGCGCTCGACAGCGCCTCGCAACGCGGATGTGATCAAGTATGCCTCTGCAGGATCGAAGACCTGTTCGCCGTCGCGATCCTGACGCCCCACGAGCCGGCCGTCGCGATCGAGCACTCCCAGAATCGAGTTCAGGGTTGCTCGATATCCGCCCGCTGCAATGACATTGTACGCCGCAGTGAGTTCCAATGGTGTCACTTCTGAAGAGCCCAGAGCAAGGCTGAGAACGGGGTTCAAGTCGTTCCGTATTCCCAACGCACCCGCCGTCGCAACGATCTTGTCGGGGCCAACTGCCATGCCCAGTCTGGCAAACGGTACGTTTAGCGATCCCTCAATGGCCTCGCGCAACGTTACGGGGCCTCGGAAGCGGCCATCATAGTTGTCAGGTTCCCATGGACCTGCAGGTGTCTGCACCGAAAGCGGCTTGTCCTCTAGAATGGTTGCCAACGTGAAAACTTGCTCGCCATCCGATCGATCTTGGTTCCCGTGTGTCAGCGCTGCGAGCGCGACGATCGGTTTGAATGAGCTTCCCGGCTGCCTGTGTGCCAGCACGGCGCGATTGAACTGAGATCTTCCATAATCCCTACCACCGACCATTGCAAGGATATCGCCAGTACGAGGATCGAGCGCCACCAGAGCCGCCTGCAACGGTGAGCTGTCACTGGTCAACCGGGGATAGTACCGCTCCAGCTCTGCCAGGCCGTCGCGGACCGCTCTCTCTGCTGAGAGTTGGAGCTCCATGTCGAGTGTCGTAAAGACTGAATGACCTCGCTGCTTTGCACCTCTCACGATGCCAGACGTCAGCTGGTCCACGACGTAATCCACGAAGTACCTGCCACTTCGAGCTAGACGACCCTTTGTTCTCAAGCCAAGGGGCATATCGCGCGCTGACTGATGTTGCTGATCTGTGATCAGATCCAAAGCAAGCATGCGGTCGAGCACGAGGTTGCGGCGCGCTTTGGCGGCGTCGGGATTTCGAAATGGAGAATACAGACTCGGCCCTCTGATTATTCCAGCCAGCATCGCCGATTCAGCGATGGTGAGCTGTGATACATCCTTGCCGAAGAAGAACTGAGATGCCCGCCCGACACCGTGGATTGCAAGCGCGCCCTCCTGCCCGAGGTAAACCTCGTTCAGATATGACTCGAGGATCTTTCGTTTCTCGTAGCGAAGCTCGAGCATGCGTGCCATTGCTACCTCGCGGAGCTTCCGCGACAGAGAGCGCTTTGGCGACAGATAGAGGTTTTTCGCAAGCTGTTGTGTGATTGTGCTCGCTCCCTGAACGATGCGCCGAGCTCGTACGTTCGCTAGAGTGGCTCCCAAGACGCGCCGAGGATCGAGACCGTTGTGGTTGAAGAAACGCTGATCTTCAATTGCGATTACCGCGTCCAACAGGTGTCTCGGAGTGTTCTCCAGGGAGATGGGTATGCGGTCTTCGTACGACTGTTCATGCACGCTACGGACAACTTCTGGCTCGAGAGCAACTGAGTTGATTCGCAGACCATCGTTGGTGCGAATGTCCGAAATGCGGTCTCCGTATCCGACTCGAATACGGACCAAGCCACCAGGGTCCAGCTGGTCGGAAATGCGGAATGCGCGGCGTCCAATGATCAACTGCCGGCTGTCGACCTTGTATTGACCTATTTGGACTTCATTGCTAGTGACTTTCTCGTACCCCATTCTCTGGAGCGAGCTTTCAACGCGGTCGCGATCCAGATCTGCACCGCGTTCCAACACGACTGGCCTGGCATAAAACCGCAGCGGAATGTTCACGATCGAATCCGACAGGCGCGCTCTGATCATTGCTTCCGCTGACACGAGTGCGGCCATTCCCAGAGCCGCCGCTATGGCTACCCTGGTGGCAATCTGGACCTTTGTATTTTCTCGCATCCATGCGGGAACGCGCATTCGTGTCTCCGTAACTCCAATGGGGATATGTGTTTCCCTACGCGATTCGATGCTGCAGCGTTTCGGAATGTTCGTACGATCGAGGCTCGTCAGTCCAGCCCGATCATCTCCATCAGCTTCAAGGCGTTTGTGGAAGTGGACAACCCAGGCCGCAATTTGTAATCGAACGCCAGCGTAACGCCTTCTGTGGTCCGCTCGGCAGTCTCTCTGAAGTGTACGATTTGAGCCGTCTCTGAGAGTTCTGGCACATCGGGCACCGTCAATTCATGGCTCGTGACAGCTCCGATCGCACCGCAATCGATCAATCGCCGCACTATTCGGCGCGCAGCGCATCCAACACCTTAAAGCACTTGGGCTGCGAGATATCCTCC
>CAYTDU010000131.1:0-10444 GCA_964436395.1 uncultured Gemmatimonadaceae bacterium
GGTATCCATCGAGAACGTCGTTGCTCCCTTAGGCACCGCGTTCACTGAAGAACAAGCGCAGCTAATCAAGCGATACTGTCAGGACGTCATCATTCTCTATGACAGTGACACTGCCGGGCTCAGAGCGACGTTTCGTGTAGCCGACGAACTGCTCGGTGCAGGACTCAGAGTGTCAATCGCCACCCTTCCGGTGGGCGAGGATCCCGATACGCTTGCTGCGAGTGGAGGCGCCGCTGCCATCAAAGTACTACTCGACGATGGGATCGACGTGTTGGAGAGGAAGCTACAGCTACTCGAGCGCAAAGGATGGTTTGGGACTCTGTCGGGACGACGACGTGCGCTCGACCGGCTGGTTCCCACGATACGCGCGGCTGCAGACCCGGTCACTCAGGACCTGTATATCGACCGAACCGCTGATGCGTTGGGGGTATCGGTAGAGTCTGTGAGGCGGGAGGCGTCCGGCAGGAGATCAATGAGTGCGAGGAAACAACCGAGGGGACCGGAAGCGGAGTCGCAGTTTTCGGAACGGGAATCATCGAAAAGAATTCCAGAATGCGACCTGTTGCGTGTGATGCTGCACGCGCCCGAGTGGCGGGCAAGAATTGGTGAGTCCATATCCGATTTTGGGGAGCTGCATCAGCCCGAAGGCGATTTGATGGTGCTGGTGATGGCTGCCGAAGAGGCAACACCTTTGACCGATCTGCTGGTACAGGTAGATGGTGCGGCCAGAATCGTGCTGGCCAATGTGATAGAGGTTGGCCTGGGTGAACAGAATGTCGATGCCATCGTGGCGGGCGCACTGAGCTTGCTGGAGAGCCGCAGGTTGGAGGCAAAGAAACGTGCAGTGTCGCGTCGCATTACTGTCGCTGCCGAAGATGAGAAGGTCAAACTGTTGGAAGAGAAGGTTGCATTGAACCGCGAATCTAGAAAACACAACACACGCGAGTGGAACGTGATTCGCCGAGGAGGTAAGAGCGGTGAGGGTTGATTTACAGGCATTGTTGGCACTACAGGAAAAAGACAAAGCCATAATGGCGATCGATAAGAAACTCAAGGACCTCGAGCCTGAAATCGAGGCGCTCGACAACGATTTGGCTGAGCTCGAAAACGAGCTTTCGGTAGCCCGTGATGCCGCAGAGGGTGCGGACGGAAGGCGAGCCGATCTCGAGGCGCGCATCGAGAGTTACCGCGTGATGCAGGAAAGACGAAGGCAACGGCTCGAATGGGTGCGCGGCGCCAAGGAAGCTTCCGCAATCATGGCTGAACTGGACATGGCGAGGGGTGTACTCGCAAAGGAAGAAGCGGAATGGATGCGTTCGGCAGACGAGTTGCAGGAAGCGGAGGATCTCGTTGCAGAGGTAGAGGCTCGTATCGAAGAGATCAAAGAGGTCCAGAAGCCAAAGCGCGAGGGGGCAGCCGAAAAGCGAGAGGCATACCTGGCAGAACTCGAGAATGCTCGCGCTTTGAGGGCAGAAGCCACTAAAGGGATCGACCACAAGATTCTGCAGTATTACGACCGAATACTCCGCGGACGCGCCCCCAACGTTCTGTACCCATTGGTCGCAGGCGCCTGTGGGCACTGTCATACGGCGGTTCCACTTCACCGGCGTCAGCAGGTAGTCAGCGGGTCGGTCGTGGAACCTTGTGAAGCCTGTGGCGTGTTGGTGTACAACGACGTAACCGAATGACGCTCACTTCTGCTCGCTGGACGGTGGTGCCGGATGTCGATGGGGACATCGTCCAGGTTCTGTCGAACGAACTCAACGTTCCTCGAACTCTGGCTCGGATCCTCGCGCAAAGAGGTTATGAATCGCCTGCGGATGCCAGACGGTTCCTGAGGCCTTCCCTAGAAGAACTCTCCGACCCGTTTCTCCTCAAAGACATGCACGAGGCCGTCGAAATCATCGGCCGGACGGTACGTGCCGGCGGGACGATCGTGGTACATGGCGACTACGACGTGGACGGTCAGTGCTCTGCCGCGCTTCTCACTCGGCTCCTTAGGCTTGCGGGCGCGAATGTAGTACCCTTTGTGCCGCATCGTATGCGTGATGGTTACGACTTCGGATCGGCAGGCCTAGCGATTGCTCGCCAGCACAACGCCTCGCTGGTCATTACCTGCGACTGTGGTGTGACGGCCATGGATACCGTGACTCAGGCGAAAGAAGCCGGCATAGGTATCGTGATCACCGACCATCATCTGCCCAGGGATCTGCCGCCCGCAGACGCGGTGGTCGATCCGCGTAGACCCGATTGCCCGTCGACCTGCAAAGACCTCTGTGGCGCAGGTGTCGCGTTCAAACTCGCGCAAGCGCTGTGCGCAGAACTGGACTTGAACGATTCTACGCCGATGCATTTCCTCGATCTCGTGGCACTGGCAACGGTGGCAGATATCGTGTCGCTCACCGGCGAGAATCGGGTTCTCGCGCGGTTTGGGCTCAAGATGATCGGACAATCGCGCTGGCCGGGAATTAGAGCTTTGCTGGAGGTGTCTCGATTGGCCGGGCGCCAAGTGCGAGCCGGGCACGTGAGCTTCGTGTTGGCACCGCGGCTGAATGCGGCGGGTCGGCTGGGTGATGCCGGCGATGGCCTGAAGCTTCTCTTGAGCGACGACGACGATGAAGCACTTCGATTGGCCAAGTCACTGGAAGCGGTCAACGCTCGACGGCAGGAGCTGGATCGCGGAATTCATGAGCAGGCAATCGAGGAGGTTGAGGAGTCCGTCGACATCGCGGCCACCCGCGGCTTGGTGCTCGCGAGAGATGGCTGGCACTCGGGCGTGATCGGCATAGTCGCTTCGCGTATAGCTGAATTCTACATGCGACCAACTTTCCTCGTGGCTCTCGACGGTGATGAGGGGCGCGGCTCGGGACGGAGCATTCCCGGGTTCGATCTGCACGATGCTCTGGAGGATTGTGCGGATCTTCTCGAACGCTGGGGCGGTCACCAGTACGCGGCGGGACTCACAGTCACTCGCGACAACGTAGCTGCTTTCCGTGAAGCTTTCGATGCTGCTGCGAGGAGCCGCCTCTCAGACGAAGATCTGATTCCAACTCAGCGCATCGACATAGTGGCTAAAGTGCAGGATCTGGACGACCAACTCGAGCGCCTAATAGCTCACCTCGAGCCGTGCGGAGCCGGCAATCCGGCGCCGATTTTTGGAGTACGCGGCGCGTCCGCCAGGGATGTCAAGACGGTAGGTGTCAACCATCTAAAATTCTCGATGGGAGACGGCACGGGGAGCATCCCGGCCATTGGGTTTGGATGGTCCGATCGTGTCGGCGATGGCTGGTGGCGTGAGCCGGTCGATATCGCGTTTCGACTCGATCGAAATGAATGGAGAGGCAGCAGTACGCTCCAGGCGCGCGTTGTGCAGATCAAGACTGCCGATTGATGCGCATTGTCGCAGGAGAATACAGGGGGCGTAGGCTCGAAAAACCGTCTGACAAGCGCGTCCGTGTGACGACCGAACGGGTGCGGGAAGCAGTATTCTCTATACTCGGTTCCAAAATGGAAGGTGCGAGGTTTCTGGACTTATTCGCCGGATCGGGCATAATCGGTTTGGAGGCGATCTCGCGAGGTGCCATCTGGGTGGATTTCGTTGAAATCCTACCGGCCAGCCTCTCCGCCATAAGTAACAACGTAAAGGCTCTGGACTTGCGCGCTAAGACACGCATCCATAGAGGTGACGCATTACGCTATGCCGAGCGGCTTGGCGTGGGTGGTTACGACGTGGCATTTGCCGATCCTCCGTTCACATCGGACCTGGCTGTGGGTCTGCTCGAGTCGTTCCGCCACAAGGCGTTTGCGAAAACGCTCTGTATTGAGCATCGTTCAACCCTGACGTGCACAGGTGATGATACCCGGCGTTATGGGGATATCTCTCTCACATTTTGTTATTCGCTATGACTAAAGTCGCGATTTACCCCGGGTCATTCGATCCGGTCACTCTTGGTCACGAAGACATCATCAAACGATGCTTCGCGTTTTCCGACCGCGTGATCGTTGCGGTGGCAGTGAACTCGTCAAAGACGCCGCTTTTCACACTGGATGAGAGGCTCCAGTTGCTGCATGACGTTCTCGACGGCATTCCGAATGTCGATGTGGACCGCTTCGACGGATTGCTGGCAAACTACGCGCGCAGGGTCGGCGCGCAGATAGTAGTCCGCGGGCTCAGAGCTGTTAGTGATTTCGAATACGAGTTCGAAATGGCACTCATGAATCGGGGCCTCAACAGCGAACTCGAAACTGTATTCCTGACTCCGGCGGTTCACCACACGTTCCTCCGTTCCAGCCTCGTGAGAGAGGTGGCATCGCTTGGTGGAGACGTGAGTGGTTTTGTACATCCAATAGTTGAAGGGGCATTGAGAAGGAAGATAAACTTATGACATTCACAGAGAATTTGAGGAAACGTGCCGCTGCTACCGGTGGCACGGTTGTGTTGATCGAGGGTTGGGACGAACGGGTACAGGAAGCCGGCGCGACTTTCGAGACCGAAGGTATCGGCAAGGCGATTCTACTTGCGGAGTCGATGGCGGGTGACGAGCGCGTGCCCAAGATTGCTAAACTGCTCCGCGACAGGCGACCGGACAAAGTAGAGAGCGAAGAGCAGGCGTTGGAGCTTGCGACTGATCCGTTCCGATTCGCGGCAGGGTTGGTCGCACTGGGGGATGCTGACGCAGCCGTGGGAGGCGCAACGGCGCCGACAGCCGCCGTGATCCGCGCCGCTCTCCTAGCGATCGGACCGGCCGAAGGCATCAAGACGGTGAGCTCGTCGTTTTATATGGATTGTCCGATTCACCCCAACCATCCTTTTGGAGGGTCGGGAGCAGAGGGAGAGCAACGCACAGTGCTCACATTCACCGACTCTGCCATCGTGCCGGACCCTACGGCTGAGCAGTTGGCAGAGATTGCTGTGGCCGCGGCCCGCGATCGCTCTTTGATCGTCGGCGACGAGCCGATGGTGGCTTTCTTGTCGTTCAGCACCAAGGGTAGCGCTGAAAGTCCCAGGGTCGATAAGGTGCGCGAAGCACTGGATCTCTTCAAGAAACTGGCGCCTGATATCCCCTGCGACGGCGAACTGCAGGCAGACGCCGCGCTGGTGCCAGAGATAGGTGCCAGGAAGGCTCCGGGCTCGATCGCGGCCGGCAAGGCAAACGTTCTCGTCTTTCCTGATCTTGACAGCGGCAACATTGCATACAAACTGGTACAGCGGCTTGGGGGAGCGAGCGCAATTGGACCTATCGTTCAGGGGCTCCGCCTGCCAATGGCCGACCTGTCTCGCGGCGCGAGTGCCACGGACATCGTGGACGTTGCAGCGGCCGCGCTGCTACAGGCAAATGCGGGGTCTTAGCAAGTACCGGGAGGGTTAATGAGCTTCACAAAACGCAAGGACGAGGCAAAGGGTGTAGTGGTGCTAGGAGTGGACGGGCAGCTCATCGTTGGCAACCGGCACGAACTCAAACAGAAGGCTCTCGACGCACTCGAAGCAGGAGATCGGAAGTTTCTGATCGATTTCACTAGTACCGGATATATCGATTCCTCGGGGCTCGGAGTGTTGGTCTCGATGTCGAAGAAGATCCGTGAGGCTGGTGGTGAACTGCGCCTGGCAGGCCTCAACGAGGACCTTCGTACACTGTTCGAACTGACGAAGCTGGATTCGCTGTTCGACATCGAGGATACGATAGAGAAAGCGTTGGAGTCCTTCTGACGCAGTGACTGCGCCGCTAAGGCTGTGTGTCCGTAGGAGCTCAGAACCCTCTTCTGACGCTCCAGATTGGCCTGTGGAAATCTCGGTAAGGGTTCCCACGGCTATCGACGTTGTAGAAGAAGCCGTCGACCTGGTGGCGCGCCATTGCCTCGCTGCAGGTCTTCCGGCAGCCACCGCGAGGTTCAAGTTGCGTGTCGCTCTGTCGGAAGCTTTGGCGAACGCAATCATCTACGGGAATCGCAACGATTCGGAGAAGTCTGTCGAGGTAAGGGTGGTAGTGACCTCGCAGACGATCGCGGTGCATGTTTCCGACGAGGGTGACGGCTTCAATCCCGCTGACATTCCGAACCCGACCCTCCCCGACGGACTCGAACAGACTAGCGGCCGGGGATTATTCCTCATCCGTGAGATGGTCGATGAGGTCCGGTTCAATGAGAAAGGGAATTCGATCTGCATGATGATGCGCCGCGCCTAGATCAGCTCGAGGCAGTGCTCGACGGTCTCGGAACGCTGGTGGAAGGACGCATACGGATCTGGCACTTCGATCGGGGACGTTTGAGACCGGTTGTTGGGGTTGAAAGCGTGCCGGCTCCGGCAGTTGAGATTGGCGACGATGGCGCGGTGACTACGAGTTCCCCTGGCCGGTTCCTCGCACCGGTCGAAGGGCTTGAAGACTACTGGTTCGAGATCTCAGACTCCTCGAGGCCTTCCGCGGAGATTGCCGAACAGGTCGGACCGATCGTCAGTTCTCTGCTCAGTCGCGAAAACTCCGCGCTACAAATGGCCAAGGCGCTTGCCTCCAGGTTTGAGGAAGTCGAACTCATCTACACGATCACGGAAACCCTGGGAAGCACGGTGCAGCTCCACGAAGCAGCTCAGAAGATTGTGGAGGCGGTCAGCGAGGTCGTCGGATCGCGGAGAGCATCCATCTTGGTTTACGATCAGCAGACGGAGGAACTCAAGCCTGTGGCCTGCGTCGGCCGGGACGTGACCGTATACGAGCCCATTCCAGTAAGCGACGAATTTTCCATTGCGGCCAGGGTGTTCCGAGATCGCGCGCCGATCTCATTCGACCCGGAAAAGGCCAACATTGAACTGCGGCGCTGCGAAGAAGAAGTGGATCGAGGGTATCGAGGTGAGTCGTTTCTCTCGGTTCCCATCTTCTATGCAGGTCCCGGCGACGATCAACGTACGGTGGGTGTGATCAATCTCACAGATCGAGCCGGCAAAGATGTCTTCGGGCTCCAGGAAACAAGGCTGATTTCGGCTATCGCGAGCCAGATCGGTGTGGCGATCGAAAATGCACGACTCGTATCTCGCGATATCGAGCGGCAGCGCCTCAGGCACGAGCTGCAGCTGGCTCATGATCTTCAACTCAAGCTACTACCGTCTCCAGACACACTCGGGCCGGGAGTGGACACAGCAGCTCACTGCCAACCTGCCGAAAGCGTCGGCGGAGATTTCTACAACTACCTGAGGCTTCCGCAGGGCCGGGTCGGAGTCATGTTGGGCGACGTGTCATCGCATGGTTTTTCGTCCGCGTTGATCATGGCCCTGGTGTTCTCCGCTGCCGGTATCCATGCCGAGGAGACGGAAACTCCTGATGACGCGTTGCGTGACCTTCTCGAATCGGTGAGAACCGAACTGTCGGATACGGAGATGCATATCGCGTTGTTCTATGGTGTAGCCGATCCGGCGGCCGGCATGCTGCGCTACGCGAATGCCGGGCACCCGCATGCTTTTCTGGTTGCAAGCGACGGCCGTGTCCAACGCTTGGGTGCGACATGTCCTCCCCTGGGTTTGACCGATGCCAAGGGAATCGGCGCGAGGGCGGTCAAGTGGCGAGCCGACGAGGATCTGCTGGTACTGTTCTCCGACGGACTCTCAGATGCTGTCGATGAAGACGGCAATCCGTTCGGCGAGGATCGGGTCATGGAAATAGTCGGAAGCTGCCGGGACTTGCCTGCGGAGCGGATCGTCAACGCCGTCATTCGGGGAGTCAACGAATTCGCCTCGCTCGCCAACGACGACCAGACCATTCTGGTGCTTAGGGCCTGAGTGGGCCGTCGCCTAGGGCAGCACTTTCTGCACGATCCTGCGATTCTCGACAGGATTGTCGCAGCCTTGAATCCAACACCCAGCGACGTCGTGATTGAGGTTGGTTCAGGGAAAGGGACTCTGACTCGGCGTCTCGCTCCCAAAATCGGACGTCTGATCACTATCGAGAAAGACCGAACGCTGGCAGCTGGACTCCGCGAAGGGAAGTCTGGAGATGCCCTGCCCAGAAACGTACGCTTGGAGGAGGGCGACGCTCTCGCAATAGACTGGCACTCGCTGGTGGCAACTGAGTCCGCCGACCACGATCCCGCTCCAGCCCCGGAGTTCAAGGTCGTAGGGAACATCCCCTACGCAATCACAGGTCCGTTGATAGAGAAAGTCCTCCAACCTCCTCTACCACAGGTAGCAGTGTATCTAATCCAACGTGAGGTCGCGGATCGCCTGGTGGCTCAGCCGGGAGTGAAAGCTTACGGTGCGCTCACGGTGGGTGTGCAGGTCATAGCGCATGTAGAAAGATTGTTCACGGTGCGGCCAGGTTCGTTTTCTCCTCCCCCTGCGGTAGACTCAGCAGTGGTACGGTTGACACCCCTGGCGAAGCCATTCATCGGAGAATCAGACCGGCTCGGATTCCGACGGTTTGTGACGGCGCTTTTTGGCCAGCGTCGCAAGCAGTTGTCCAGGGCCCTGCGAACGGTGACAGGTTTGGGGAAGAAGAGTGTTGACGACATCTTGAGCGAGTTGAATCTGGATATTTCTGCGCGGCCTGAGGTCCTCACACGAGACGAGATGATACGCTTGTTCTACGCTATCGATCGGCTAACAAACGGCGGTGCCCATGCCGAGTGACGGGTTGCGGGCGCAACCCGAGGGAACCCTGATTGATGCTGTTATAGAGGGGCTCGCGTCAGGTCCACTGGACAGTGTCTCCATTGCGAGAGACATCCTGGGTTTGAAAGGTGCTCCCGATGTGGTTGCCGATCGAGTAGTAGTGGCGCTGGTTGGGGCGGACCCCCGAGTGAAACGTTTGGGTGACGGGCTGTGGGCGAAGGTTAACGCAGCCTTCGAATCCCCCAAGCTTTCAGAGTGCGTGTTCGCCGTAGTCGATGTCGAGACTACGGGGTTGAGCGCGGGGAACGGAGATCGGATCGTCGAGATCGCGATAGTAGCGGCTACGAAGACTACTATGCAATTGGCATACGAGTCGCTGGTGAATCCGGAGCGCCCTGTTGGTGAATTCACTTCTTCGATGACGCAGATCACCGATGAGATGGTGAAGGATCAGCCGACGTTTGCCGAGATAGCCGATGACGTTCTCGCCGCCCTGGCGGGGAGGGTGTTCGTGGCCCATAACGTCTCGTTCGATTGGGGGTTCGTCTCGAGGGAACTGCGAAAGGCGAGGGGCTTGACGTTGGAGGGACCCCGGCTCTGCACCGTTGACCTCACACGCCGCTACGTAAAAGGGTTGCGGAAAAGGAATCTCGATTCGGTGACCGATTATTTCGGGATAGAGATCGATGCGCGACACCGTGCGGCCGGCGATGCCGTCGCGACCGCTCGCGTATTGCAGAGGTTGTTGGATCTAGCTCAAGATACCGGGGCATTGACCGTGAGTGATTTGTGTTACCGAAGGCCCGCTCGCAGGAAGAAACGCACGGCAATGCCCAAATCGATGGAGGAGCTGTGAGTCTAATAAGGAGCTTCAGGGTGGGGGCGCTGGACTGTCACTGTTTGCACTCGGGCAGCATATGGCTCGACGGCGGCGCAATGTTCGGGGTCGTAGCCAAGCCGCTCTGGGAAAAACACTTCCAAGCAGATGAACGGAATCGGATTCTCCTGGCACTCCGCTGCCTGCTGGTTGAACACGAAACCGGCCCGGTGCTGATCGACACGGGTGTGGGCAACAAAGAGAACGAGAAATTCGTGAACATCTACGGCGTCGAGAATGAGGGGGCTGGGGGAAGGACGCTGTTGGAGGATGCGCTAGCGGAGACGGGACTAGCACCTGAGGATGTGAAGTATGTGATCAACACGCATCTGCACTTCGATCACGCGGGGGGGAATACGTATGTGAGGGGAGCAGGGAGCGGGGAGCGGGGAGCAGGGGAACCGTCCGCCCGGCCGCCTGACCGCCATACCGCCCTACCGCCCTACCGCCCTACCGCCCATCTTGCTTTCACCAACGCAAAGTACGTTGTGCAACGAGGAGAGTTGGAGTCCGCGCACAACCCCAACGAGCGCACCTCCGCCAGCTACTTGCGTCACAACTTCCAGCCGATAACGGAAGCCGATAGATGGCAGTTGGTGAATGGAGAGGCTGAGATCCTACCCGGGATTTCGGTGCTTCCAACGCCCGGACACACCCCGTTTCACCAGTCGGTGCTGATCTCCGACGGTGGTGAGACCGCTTGCTACTTGGGTGATGTCGTGCCGACTACGGCGCACGTTCCCGTGCCGTGGATCATGGCGTACGATCTGGAGCCACTGGAGACGCTTTCGACCAAAAGGTGGTTGCTGGCGCGCGCCGAATCGGAGGGCTGGCTCGTGGTGTTCGAACACGACCCGGTTGTGGCACTCGGGAGAATCGGGCAAGATTCGAAATCGTATGTGAGTGTTCCGCTTGACACCCCGTCAGGCTAGGCGTAGCTTGGTCTCTGACAAAACGGGAAAGAAAGCGCATGT
>CAYTDU010000132.1:0-10399 GCA_964436395.1 uncultured Gemmatimonadaceae bacterium
GATAGGGGCTCCTCTACGTGGGTACCGAGAACGGCATCTACGTCTCCTTCGATGACGGAGACAACTGGCAGCCGATTCAGAACGATCTGCCTCACGCTCCTGTCTCCGGCATTGTTGTGCAGGAGCATTTCAACGATCTGGTGGTAGGGACATACGGTCGAGGATTCTGGATCCTCGACGACTTGAGTCCCATTCAACAGCTCACGCCTGAGGTACAAGCGTCCTCGGCGTTCCTCTTCGAGCCGCGCGCCACCTACCGCTTCAGAGAGATCACTCGGCCATCGACGCCGTACGACGATCCCACTGTCGGAGAAAACCCCGAGTATGGAGCTGTAATGAACTACTGGCTCGCGGCACCGGCTGCTTCCGTTCCATCGATCGAGATAACCGATGATGTTGGGACAGTTGTTCGCACTCTCGAAGGACCGAACGAGGCCGGCGTGAACCGGATCTACTGGGATCTCAGAGATGAACCGAACGACGCCATTCAACTGCTCACCGGGGTGAAATACGCTCCTCACATAGAGGTAGGACCGGAGGGCAGGCCGGCTCCGGGCGGGTCACGCATCTCCATTCTCAGGCCTCCGGGTGAGTACACAGTTCGTTTGACTGTTGACGGCCAGGAATTCTCACAACCACTTCAGGTGTTGAAGGACCCAAATACGGCCGGTAGTGAGGCCGACATCGCAGCGCAGGTGGATTATCTCGAGAGAGTGCGGGAGGATGTAGTCACAGCTGGTGATGCGATACGCAGAGTTGAGGTACTGCGAGTCCAAGTACAAACACTGTTGCGTTTCACCGAAGATGACGAGGTCACAGAAGCGGCCAAGGAGCTAGCCCAGAAGCTGGAAGATCTGCAGATGGCAATGGTGGACGTCCGCCTCACAGGCCAGGGACAAGACGGCGTCAGGTTCGGTGCACCGCTGCTGCAGAAACTCGGCTATCTGACGCGAAATGTCTCGGTCGTGGACTTTCGGCCGACCGACCAGGACCTGGAGGTGCAACAGCTTCTGCACGAAAGACTCAGTGAGCATCTGGCCGCAGTCGAGGCATTGGTAGCAGGTGACGTTGCCGGCTTGAATGCTATGCTACAGTCCAAAGGATTGGGTGCAATAGGCAGCTAGTTGAGCGCCTTCAACGTGGAGATGGGGAGTTGTGCCCCATCTCCACGCTCCCCTAACCGCGTCCTCTCAGATATTTGGCAGGTATCTCTGCATGCGGTCCAACGCCCCGCCACATGATGTTGACTATCCACCAGCGTTCCCCGTCCCACGTCAGCTGAATGCTGTTGATGCCCCTTTGTATCACATCGCCGTCGGCAGTGCGCCGAGATTGGTAGGTAGAAAATACGTGAGCGATGTTCTCGAACCGTTCTTCGACCCGACCGATCTCAATCTCGAAGAAACCGTTTTCTTCGAGAGACGAACCGGCCATCGCAACGTAATCCTCGGGCGTCCACAGCGACGCTGTCGCTGCACCATCCCTAAACCCCGTAGGGATGAGCCTCGCTTCGGCCAGGAATAGAGACCGGAATCTGTCCCAATTCCGAGCCTGACCCGCCGGACCGGAAATCACGTCGTATAGGGCCTCCATGATGCCGTCGATCGTCGCGACATCCTCATGGCTCGCGGTCGGGACTTCGCTACCAGCCGGCGAAACAGTCTGGCCGGCGGTTGGGGTCGCAAGTACGGCAATCATACCGGCTGCGATGAGGTGATACCGTCGAATCCAAGCGCCCATTATGATCTCCTGTTGAGACTTCGCAAAGTTGTTACCGTCTTACCACGGTAACGGTGACGCGTGACGGATACTGCGTAGAGTGATGCACTACGTTGTGCGCCACCACTCCTTCCGTCTCACTGTAATTGTCGCCGCCCGTATTGAGGTTGCGGTCGAAACGCGGGAAGTTGCTGCTCGATACCTCTATGCGCAGCCTGTGCCCGACCTCGAAGTAGTTGCTCGTCGTGAGCGGCTGCAGCGTCACTTCATACACCTCACCCGGACTCATCCAGGCCAGCGGCTGATCGTAGCCATTCCGGTAACGCATCCGTTGTATCGACTCGTCCAGATTGTACGCCGTACCATCAGGGAACACATCTATGACCTTCACCGTGAAGTCCGTGTCACGAGCATCCGAAGACACATACAACGTCGGCGTGATATATCCGCTCACCTCCGTACCCTCACGGAACGGCTCCGACGTGTACACCAAAATGTCGGGACGGTTCTCCATCACTCGCTGATCGTACGCACCAGCCTGCGTCGCATTCCCCTGACAGCAGACATTCCCACCGTGTGACATCACCGGGTCCATAGGATCGTACGTGAACCTGTCGGGGTTGTCGGTGTTGGGTGGCGACATGGTGAGTGCGCCATCTCCGGCCATCGTGTTCGCCAAACCACCGCTCGACAAGTAGAAAGTTTTTTCCTCCGCACCCTCGGGCGGCCAAGTATTCGACGACATCCACTTGTTGGCACCCATCATGAAGTAGTGCACCTTGGGCAGCGTGTCGAGAACCTCGCTGTTCTCTCCCTTCAAGAACTCGTCGAAGAACTCGTACATGATCTGGCTGTAGTTGAACCGCACATCGCCCAAATTGCGTTCACCAATGATGTATTCGGCAGGACCCACAGGGCCCCCGCCGGCTCCGTTGTCCGTCCTTCGCATCGCACAATGCCCGGTCGGCGCGATTACCATCCATTGCTGATCGGCCGCGTCACCCTCGGCAGTCTCTCGTACGTGGTTGTACATCCAGGTGTTGGGACCGACCGACACGTCGTACCACGACATGAACCAAAGACCAGGGATATTGATCGGCATATCGTCGTGCCAGAGACCGCCACGATACCAGGCAGGGTCGTTGGGAGTGCGAGCCACCATCATGCCGCCGGTGGCGACCGGCATAGAATCGGCAAAGACTCCCTTCGCACCACCAATAGAACTCAGAAGGTCCTTAACCGGCAGATGCCGAAACTGCTTCGCCCAATCAATCGAGAAGATGAAACTCATGATTGGACCGGCCGGTTGGAGATCAAACAGCTTCGCGCCCTGAATCAGTTCGTCCTGCGTGGCGTCGCTCGGGAACAAGGGCCGAATCTGATTCTGCATGACGTACAGCCAGTCGATGAACAGCATCTGTATGGCCCCGCCGCGATACCAGTTGCCTTGTTCGTAATAAGGACCGACTCTCCCGACGCCAGCACCAAAACCCTGCACGTTCATTGCCGCGAAACCCGGGTGCCCCTGCGCCGCAACCGCGGGTTGCCACTCGGCGGTAGAAGAGCAACCCGTTGTACCGACATTGCCATTTGACCACGGCTGGCCCGTCATCCACTCCAAAGCGTCGACGCCATCGGTAAGCGGCGGGCCTAGAATGTCCCAGTTCCCTTCGGAGAAATACTGCCCGCGCTCCTGCATGTCGACGTGCACGTAGCCGCGTCTGACGTTCCCGAGCTGGGTCGACATGTCACTTGGCACGTTGTTCCTGACGTCCCAGAAATTGAAGTTGTAAGGCGTACGGACCCAGATCGTCGGATAGCGTTTGGACGTGTCTCTGGGCCGGTAGATATCGGCCTGAATCCGAATTCCGTCGCGCATCGAAATCAAAACCTTACGCTCGACGATCGCTATCGACTGCAGCTCGTTTTCGGTCGCCCAGCGAGCTGCTTTCTGCTCGTCACTGAGCGGCTCCAAACCTTGGGCGAACAGCGGCACTGCTCCTACGTATAGCATTATCAAAGCAAAGAGCAGCGTGGGAATTGTTTTTTTCATTCGATACCTCACCTATGATGCCTGTGGTGGCATGACGCGTTCGTGGACTGAAGAAGCAGATCCGTCATGTGTGCACACTCCCGTCTTCCACCTAGTCTCTCACGACGGTGACGGTGATCTGAGACGGATACTGCGATGAGTGGTGCACGGCGTTGTGCGCCACTACTCCTTCCCACTCGTCATAGTTGTTCCCGCCGGTATTCAGGTTCCTGAAGAACCGCGGGAAGCTGCTGCTCGATATCTGGATCTGCAGTCTGTGACCCGCCTCGAAGTAGTTGCTCGTGATCAGTGGCTGGAATGTCACCTCGTACACTTCACCGGGTTCCATCCAAACCAGCGGCTGGTCGTAACCGTTCCGATAGCGCATGCGTTGGATCGACTCATCCAGATTATATGCCGTGCCGTCAGGGAATACGTCGATCACCTTCATGGTGAAGTCGGTATCTCTGGCATCAGACGACACGTATAGCGTGGGCACTATCGGTCCACTGACTTCCATACCTTCCCGGAACGGCGCAGAGGTATAGACCAGTATGTTCGGGTTGTTCTCCAGTTCTCGCTGGTCGACCGGGCCGGCCGGCCAGTTGGCAAACCGATCGGATAGCACCGGATCCATCGGATCGTAAGTGAACCTGTCAGGATTGTCTGCTGGGGGAGGAGACATGACTAGCATGCCGTCACCCGACGATGTGTTTGCGTGCCCTGCGCTGGAGAGATAGAAGGTCAAATCCTCTGATCCCGGCGGCGGCCAGGTTTCGGATGACTGCCACTCGTTGCTGCCCATGGTGAAGTAGTGCACCTTGGGGAGAGTGTCCAGGATTTCGCTCTCCTCTCCCTTCAAGAACTCGTCGAAGAACTCGAACATTATCTGCTGGTAGTTGAACCTCACGTCGCCCAGGTTGCGCTCGCCGATCATGTATTCCTCGGGTCCCACGGTAGCGCCGTCCGCACCCGTATCGGTCCTGCGGAACGCGCAGTGGGCGATTGGGGCCACTATCATCCATTGTTGATCTGCTGCTACGCCCTCTGCCGTGGCTCGAACGTGGTTGTACATCTCGATATTTGGAGCTGCCGACAGGTCGTACCAGGATATGAACCATAGGCCTGGCAGATTGAGTGGCATGTCGTCGTGCCACAACCCACCTCTGTACCATGCCGGGTCGTTCGGCGGCCGCTGGATCATGCGTCCCCCGGTGGCGACGGGCATCGAGTCTGCGTAGATACCTCGCGGGCCGCCTATGAACCGCATGAGATCCTCCACCGGTAAGTGCCAGATTGCCTGGTCCAAATCGACACTTGGCATTCGGGGCACCAGATCGTACAACTTGGCGGCTCGAGCTAGTTCTTCCTGGGTCGTGTTTGGTGGAAACATCGGCCGTACCTGATTCTGCTGCGAATAGAGCCAGCCGAGGTATGGTCCCTGCGGTGCGCCGCCGCGATACCAATTGCCTTGTTCGTAGTAAGGACCAATGCGCCCAACACCTGCACCAAAGCCTTGAACGTTCATGGCCGCCCATGCCGGGTCATCTAGGGAAGCAGCAGCCGGTTGCCACTCGGCAGTGGACGAACATCCGGTGGTCCCAACCTTGCCGTTCGACCAGTCCTGGTTCGTTATCCAGTCGAGCGCATCCGATGCGTCTGTGAGGGGTGGACCTAGGATATCCCAGTTCCCTTCGGAGAACCGATGACCACGTTCCTGCATGTATACGTGTACGTATCCGTGCTCGATCGACCGGATCATCTCCGACATGTCACTCGGAACGCCGTTGTTCACATCCCAGTAGTTGAAGTTGGACGGAGTGCGAACCCAGATCGTCGGGTACCGCTTGGACGTATCTCTGGGGCGATAGATGTCCGCTTGGACGCGGATCCGGTCTCGCATCGGGATCATTACCTGGCGCTCGACGAAAGCAATTGACTGGAGCCGGTTCTCGAGCGCCCAGCGGTGCGCCCTCTGTTCTTCTGTCAAACCGGCGCCTCGTTGCGCACTTGCAGGGTCAGCTCCGACAAGGACAACTACCAAGGCACAGATCGACATCGGCAAGGTCTTCTTCATACCGTACCTCTTGATGCGTGCTAGAAGAATTGAGACCTGTTGCTGCAGACCGAGAAGCAACGGGGCCCCTTTGGGCCCCGTCGATTTTTCACTTGTTATCGTCTCACCACATTGACGGTGATGTGTGACGGATACCGTGTCGAGTGATGCACGGCGTTATTCGCAACGACTCCTTCCGTCTCGTCGTAGTTCCTGCCACCGGTGTTCATGTTCCGATCGAACCGCGGGAAATTGCTGCTCGATACCTCTATGCGCAGCCTGTGCCCAACGTCGAAGTAGTTGCTCGTCGTGAGCGGCTGCAACGTTACCTCATACACCTCGCCCGGACTCATCCACACTTCGGGCTGATCGTATCCATTCCGGTAACGCATTCGCTGTATCGACTCGTCCAGATTGTACGCCGTACCATCAGGGAACACATCTATGACCTTCACCGTGAAGTCCGTGTCACGAGCATCCGAAGACACATACAACGTCGGCGTTACATAACCGCTCACCTCGGTACCTTCACGGAACGGCTCCGACGTGTACACCAAAATGTCGGGACGGTTTTCCATGATACGCTGGTCGAACGCACCTGCTTGCGTAGCATTGCCCTGACAACAAACGTTGCCACCGTGTGACATCACCGGGTCCATCGGATCGTACGTGAACCTGTCGGGATTGTCGCTGTTGGGTGGCGACATGGTTAGTGCGCCATCTCCGGCCATCGTGTTCGCCAAACCACCGCTCGACAAGTAGAACGTCATCTCCTCCGCACCCTCCGGCGGCCAGGTGTTCGACGACATCCACTTGTTGGCACCCATCATGAAGTAGTGCACCTTGGGCAGCGTGTCGAGAACCTCGCTGTTCTCTCCCTTCAAGAACTCGTCGAAGAACTCGTACATGATCTGGTGGTAGTTGAACCGCACATCGCCCAAATTGCGCTCACCTATGATGTACTCCTCCGGACCCACAGGGCCCCCGCCGGCTCCGTTGTCCGTTCTGCGCATGGCGCAGTGGCCTGTGGGGGCGATGACCATCCACTGCTGATCGCCTGCGTCGCCGGTTTCACGTACGTGATTGTACATCCACGTGTTCGGGCCGACCGACACGTCGTACCACGACATGTACCACAGGCCCGGCACGTTGATCTGCATGTCGTCGTGCCACAGCCCGCCGCGGTACCATGCCGGGTCGTTGGGCGTACGTGCCACCATCATGCCGCCGGTGGCCACAGGCATGGAATCGGCGAAGATACCCTTGGGACCACCCAGCGAGCTGAGCAGATCCTTCACCGGCAGATGCCAAAACTGCTTCGCCCAGTCGACTGGCGCACGAGGCTGAGCCAGGTCAAATAGCTTCGCGCCTTCAATCAACTCTTGTTGAGTCGCGTCGCGGGGAAACATTGGACGTATCTGGTTCTGCTGACCATAGAGCCAGTCGATGAACAGCATCTGAATGGCACCGCCACGATACCAGTTGCCCTGTTCGTAGTAAGGGCCGATGCGTCCCACGCCGGCTCCAAAACCTTGCACGTTCATCGCCGCAAAGCCGGGATGGCCCTGCGCGGCTACCGCCGGCTGCCATTCGGCGGTAGATGAACAACCCGTTGTACCGACGTTGCCGTTTGACCACGGCTGGCTCGTCATCCACTCGAGCGCGTCGACACCGTCCGTTAGCGGCGGGCCTAGGATGTCCCAGTTGCCCTCGGAGAAGAAATGCCCGCGTTCCTGCATGTTGACCACCGCGTAACCGCGTCTGATGTTGCTTATCACGCCGGACATATCTCTTGGGACGTTGTTGGTGACGTCCCAGAAGTTCATGTTATAGGGTGTGCGAACCCAGATCGCAGGGTACCTCTTGGAAGTATCCCTGGGGCGGTAGACGTCGGCCTGAATCCGGATGCCGTCGCGCATCGGAATCATGAGCTTGCGCTCGACGATTGCGATCGACTGGAGTTCGTTCTCAGTCGCCCAGCGCGCGGCCCTTTGCGCGTCCGTCATGGGTTGTCTTTGGGCCATCAGAGGAGCGGCTGTAACGAACCAGATCGCCACAGCGCAGAAAAAGGTTGGTAAGGCCTTGCGCATATCGGAGCCTCCGTATTTGGTGTACGGGAATATTGAAGACCGTCTTGAAACGTCCGTATCGCGCTAAGATGCAGTCAGTGCACCACTAGCGGAAGGGGTGACTTCAGGTTCATGAAACACTTGTCATTAAAGATCCGAATTCGCAGTGTTTCTATTGACCTCGGCGTTCGGAACTAGAAGGCTTTCGCGGTGTTGCACTATGGACGTAGATACCTGGAAGGTGACGAATGACGAATCCCCCCAGAATTCTCCTGAGCTGCCGTGGCATTGGACTCGCTGTCATGTTGGCCGCAATTGCACACCCCACAATGCTGCACTCTCAACAGCGAGATGGGGAGGCGGTGCACCTAAGGTTCGCGGGCGCGCTCCAACCCGGCTCGGGGCGCCAGATACAGGTCGCACTGTCTGATGCCCGGTCTGCCGGTGCCTCAGCCGTGGTGATTGACATTGACGTGCGTGGAGGGAGCGTGGCCGACGCGCAACTTGCTGTGGGCTACATAGTCGAGAATCCGCTGCCGGTGTACGTGTTCGTCAACTCCGCTGCATGGGGAGCGGGAGCGCTTTTGGCGCTGGCCGCTGACTCTGTGTTCATGGCACCTAATGCATCGCTGGGCTGGGGAGAGATGGGTGAGGACGAAGCAGATATCTCACCAGCCGGGCTCCGCGAACTGCGTTCCGAGTTTCGCGTTCTGGCTTTGCGCAAGGGGTTGGAAGACCGGGTGGCGATGGCGATGGTTGACCCCGAAATAGCCATTGACGGTCTAGCCGATGCGGGTGAGCGGCTGACGCTCTCAACCGCGGAAGCGACTGAGCTTGGCTTTGCGGCCGGTGAAGCGGACGGTTTACAACAGCTGTTTGAAGTGCTCGGACTCGAGGAACCCGAAGTTGTTACTGCTGTCTCAGATGATATCGCCTTTGGCATCAGGATCACGGTATCCAACCAAAACTGGCGGGATGTAAGGATTAGTGTGGTGCACGGTGCAACCGGCGGGATAAGGCAGAACCTCGGGCAAGTAACGAGCATGAGCACGGAGGAGTTCAACGTACCGAGCGATCTCGTGGTCACCGGGTCGAGAATCCAGGCGATAGCTCAAGTGGTCGGCAGCTCCGAACAAACGGCGACTGAGCAGATCACCGTTCAACCGGGGTTGGCGATCGACTGGATAATCGCCAACATGATCAGTCAGTCCAACTACTTCGCGTACATCCGAAACTGAGGTCTGCACCAGCTCGGTACGCGGTCAGAGATTCGGGATCCGACGACCTCGCTTCGTCTTGATGATCACGACTCCGTTCGACCCTCTGGAGCCGTAACGAGTCGTCGCGCTTGCGCCTTTTAGAATTTCGATGCTCTCGATGTCGTTTGGATTCAGGTCGGTTACGCGGTTGGGCACGAAATCCTCGCCGGCGGTGACGGCCGAAAGCGCTACAGGTGCGGTCCCGTTGCTCAGGACTACACCGTCAAGCACATACAGCGGAGCCACTGACCCCAGAATCGTCGTCACTCCACGCAGCCTGAGTTGGAGATCGGCTCCGGGAGCTCCGGAGTTCTGTTGAATGTCTGCGCCTGGCACCCTGCCCTGGAGCGCCTGCTCGACACTCTGAGCCGGAACTCTGCCCACGTCTTCGCCCGAAACCGTTGCGGCAGAAGCGGTCACCCCGCGCTGTGCCTGGGCGGATACGGTCACCTCGTCCAGCTGATAACCAAATGGCGTAACGGCGATAATGACGGCCTGTTGGTCTACCGGCAACGTGACGGATCTCGTTTGATAACCCTCGATCTCGACTAAGAGCGTGACTTCCTCGAGAGGCACGCGGACCACGAACACTCCATCGGGTCGTACGTTGTCGAAGATGTCCAGGCCTTCCACTGTGACCCTTCCGTACGAAACTGGTATCGCGGTTATGTGATCGGTCACGCGGCCAATAATCGTACGCGTCTGCGCCTCGAGCATCCCGGTCACTACCGCTGTCATGATCACCGCGAGCAAACCCGCCTTGTACTTCATAGTACCTCCGGCTATCGAGCACCTGAAAAAGATACGCTATTCCCCGGTTTACTTGCCACACCTTCGATTGGCTAATACGATACCCTGGAGTACTTGAAGGGTTTCCATGTGTTGCTACGCCATGGAAGGCCACGAAGCAGCGCACAGAACGTCACGTAGGGAGGGATCGCATGAAAGTCTGGCCTATTCTAGTCATTTTCGGCATGCTGGCAGTGTCGGCGTGCGAGGACTCTTCGGGGCCGGACGGCGCGACCATAACCTTCAGGACCGATCCAGTTAGCTGCGCGAGCCAGGTGGACTTTGAAATCACCATCGACGGCGAGAATCAAGGCAGCTATCGGTTCGCACCGGGGTCTGAGTGGACTTTTTCGGTGGAGGCCGGCGTGCACAGCGTTAGTGCGGTTGGGAAAACGCCCGAGACCGGTTTCGTTGTCATAGAGCGCGACGTGACCGTGCCCGACGACGGAGATTTCGTCGTGCTGTTGAGCTGCAG
>CAYTDU010000133.1:0-10397 GCA_964436395.1 uncultured Gemmatimonadaceae bacterium
GGAATGTTGCACTCTTCATCAAACCGATCGGCGATGCGTTCATTAACCTCCTCGTCATGATAGTGGTTCCGCTCGTGATGGCTTCCCTCATCGTTGGAACCGCGAGTCTTGGCGATCTCCGCAGGCTAGGTAGAATCGGCATAAAGACGCTCGGCTATTACGCCGTTGCAACCGCTGTTGCTGTGGCCATGGGACTTGCTGCCGGGAAGATCTTCAATCCCGGTGCCGGACTGGACGAGGATGTCAAGGAGGAGATGCTCACGGACTATGCCGGACTAACACCGGAGCAACTCGAGCGTGTCACCGACAAACCGAGCGTCCTTGAGATCCTGGTTAGGATCATTCCGAGAAACCCGATCAAGGCGATGGCCGACACCGATTTCCTGCAGATCATTTTCTTCGCACTTCTGTTCGGCATTGCGCTCACGATTCTATCGGAGGAAAAGCGAAAACCGGTTCTCGACGTCCTCAACACGGTCAATGACGCGATGATCGTGTTGGTAAAGGGGGTAATGCAGGTTGCACCCTACGGCGTCTTCGTGCTGATCGCTGCAGTCGCTGCTCAATTCGGCTATGGAATATTGATAACGCTGGCCAATTACGTTCTAGTGACGATCGGCACAATGCTCTTTTTCATGTTCACCTACTACCCACTCTCCACAAAATTGTCCGGAATGTCACCGGTCATGTTTTTCAAGAGATTCTACGAGGTGGCGGTGTTTGCGTTCTCCACCTCGTCGAGCAACGCGACTCTGCCTCTCAACCTTCAGGTGTCGGAAGAAGAACTTGGTGTCTCGAATGAGGTGGCCTCGTTCGTGCTCCCATTGGGCGCCACGGTCAACATGAACGGTACGGCCATTTATCAGGGTGTGAGCACGATCTTCATTGCTCAGGTGTTCGGCATCTCCCTGGGGTTAGGTGACCTGCTCATGGTAGTTCTCACAGCGACTCTTGCATCGGTGGGTGCGGCAGGGGTCCCCGGTATTGGCGTCGTAACACTCACTATAGTACTCAACGCAATCGGCATTCCGATCGAGGGAATCGCTCTCGTTATGGGCGTGGAGCGGATTCTCGACATGACTCGGACGGCGGTGAACGTTACCGGAGATACATGCTGTGCGATCTGGGTGGCGAAGACGGAAGGGGAACTCAATATCCCCAGTGATGCGGAGTCAAAAGCAGCAGCAATCTGACAAACACGGGTGCCTCGGTTGAACATACACCGAGGCACCTGTTCTCCTTTCCTTTGATCAAACGCCCTGGTGCTTCTTGACCAGCGATAGCACCTCTCCAGGTTCTGCATGTCGATCCAGCGCCTTCTTGGAGAACACCAATTCTCCATCTACCACAACCTCGAAAACGCCCCCACCGCTTGCGATGAGTTCGATCTCTGCATCCGGCAAGGCTTCTTTGATCTCGGCCGCCGAACTGGAGGCCCGCGGTTCGTAGTGTCAAACCGCGCAATATTCGATCGTTATACGCATTGTTCCTCCACAGATGATATGTTCATAAAACTACGATCATTGTTGCCACGGGACCATCTGACATACGCAGGCACATTGAAGACACGAGAGTCGCGACGATGACTTCGACGAGCACACCAAACATCCGCTGGTTTTCGACCGCTGTCGGCCTAGGTGGGCTGGGGTTGCTTGTCGCATCGCTAGTACGTCTGCTCGCAGCTCCCGACTTGCAGCTAGCGAGTTTCGGCCTCGAGTTTTTGATCATCGCCGGTGTGACAGCCGTCGTCAGGCAATTCGCGGTCGTGCTACCTGGGCACTCGCGTGTGTCCTTCGTAGGTTCGGTAGCCGTGACGGGCCTGCTTTTGACAGGCTGGGAACTCACCACATTGGCGGTATGCCTGGGACTCTTGGTGGGCGAAGCCGGGTTGCAACGCTCTCCAATGAATGTGGCTCTTCGTGCTGCTGTGCTATTCTCGTTCACCACCGGAATTGCCGGTATCGTCTACTCGGCGCTGGATGGCATTGTCGGGGCAGGCGCAGTTGGATTTTCTAACGCGCTGCCATTACTCGTAGTGGTGGTTGCACAACCGTTGCTTACTCAGGTCCTGGTGACTGTCGAGTCCACCCATTCCAATGTGGCGAACCCAGATACTGTACGTATCTCGTTAAAATGGGGATTGACAGCGGCTGCATTGGGCACCGCCTTGGCTCTAGGTTGGGTCAGCGCTATTTCGGCAAACCTTGTCTTAACACAGGCGATTCCAACATTCGCGATCCTTACAATCGCCGTCGCATTGGCCGTGTGGTTTTTGCGTGCCGCCGTGAAATCTGATATGTGGAGTGCGGCTTTCCGCTTGGGAAGGGCCGTGACGGAGGCGGCAAGTGTGGGTGGCGCGTTCGAGCAGCTCGTTGCCCTTACACAGTCGCTCGTGACTTGGGAGGCAATGTGTTTTGGGAGATTCGATGCGGTCGCGGAGGAAGTGGAGATCTTGGCTGACACTGCCGGGCGCGTCGGCACGCGCATTGACGCCACCCAGGGCATAGCTGGTATCGCGCTTCGCAACAGACGTGCTGTGGTGGGAGGCTCCGCAATGGGTGCGGCTGGGGAGCAGATAAGCAGCGATTCACTCAACTCCGAAATCGTCATTCCATTGCTCAGCGGATCTGTGCCTGTTGGCTTATGGATTGTCTCCCACTCTAATCCTACGCTCTATACCCAGACTGACGCAGATCACCTATCGCTCCTCGCGCCGCAACTGACTCACGTGCTCCTCATGAACCAGGCGCTGGTCCCAATTGCTCGATCCGCCGGCGCAATCGTTGACCGCGGAGAGCAACTCAGCAAAGCGAGCGAGACCGTGACAAGCGTTGCAGAGATAGCCGCGGAACAAGGGGAGCGTGCGGAATCCTCTGCGCGCCAAGCCGAAGAGTGTGCGCGCACTGCTATCGCCTCGGTTGGAGTGCTACTCGACGGCATCAACAGGACGATACCTGCATCGAGCGAAGCGCTTCATGCATCAGAGTCGGTAGCTCGAGATGCAGCGGAAGCTCACGATGCTGGCCGGCATGCAGCGTCACAGGTGGATATCATAGACGCGACGATTGAGGTAGGCATTACCGAAGTCGGACGGCTGCGCGATGCGGCGCGCGGGATAGAGGAATTCACTGAAGCCATCTCGTCGATCGCAAACCAGACCAATCTCCTAGCACTGAATGCAACAATTGAGGCCGCAAGAACCGGAATCCACGGAAAGGGATTCGCAGTCGTCGCTGATGAGGTACGCAAGCTCGCGGAACAAAGCGCGGCAGCGGCGCGGGACATGAGCCGCAGTGCGCAAGACACAAATGGTGCGATTGAACGAGCATCCAAGGTGCTTGAAGACTTGCGGACACAACTCTCTCAGCTTTCCGACACCTCGAAACAATGGACCACTGCGTTGGGGAACGTTTTGGCCTCGGCGGGTTCAGCTCGCGATATGGGAAAGCACTTGGGCTCGTTGCCTGAAGACAGCCAGAACGTTGCAGAGAGCCTTGCGGAAGCGCTCAAAGAGGCCGGTGAGGCAATCGGAGCATCGATAGCCCAGTTCGGCGAAATGAGGAAGGTCGCAACGCAGCAGCTTGGAGTCGTCAACGAGTTGACCGCTCATAGCTGCGCCATCTCCGACCTCGCCAACGATCTCTCCAACGCAACCGACGGCCTGGTAAAACAGGGGGTTCCGCTGCCGTCGTCAACGGTCGAACCGGACGTTTCGAGCAGTAGTACAGAAAAACCTGGTGCTGCCGAACCGGGGCAAAACTGCTGACACCCCACTCAAGACTTCTTAGATTGGACACCATGCCAACACGCACCCATTCCGCCCGCACGGCACCGTTCGCGTTGTTCGCGTTCGCAGTGCTGCTATCGACACCCTGCTTCGCCCAGTCCGGAACCTCTGGCCAAGTCGAGCTGGGGGCTTTTGGGATTTCGGCGAAGCACGGTGATACGCTCGCCCTCGACCGCGCATTTGGTGCTGGAGCGCACCTCGGGTACTTCCTGAATCGGATGTTTTCGATCGAAGGTACGGGCGACTACGTCCAGACCAAAGTGACGGAGTCAGGACAGAGAGTTGACGTTACCAGGCTCAGCGGAACCGTGCTGGCGCACGCGCACACGACCGCCTGGAGCGCGTTCTATTTGGGAGCAGGTATCGAACGCGTCTTTTATGACGGTGCGATAGACGACGTCGTCACCGGGTTCCATGGTGTTGTGGGAAACCGTCTCTCTCTCGGCGGTCGCGCGGGCTTGCGCATTGAGGGTCATGGCACTTTTTCACCGTCCACCAACTTCTCAATCTCCGCCGGCTTGTCGGTATTTGCCTTCGGGGGACCACCACGTGACGCCGATAGCGATCTCGTACCGGACAAAGACGACCGCTGCCCCCGCACCCCGCTGGGAGCTACAGTCGACCACGAGGGTTGCCCTAGCGACAGCGACGGCGATTCAATCCTCGACGGGCTCGATGCATGCCCAGACACGCCTGAAGGTGCCACTGTGGATCAGGAGGGTTGCCCCAGCGATGCTGATGGTGACGCGGTCCTGGATGGCATAGACATGTGCCCCAATACGCCCGATGGTGCCATCACCGATGACCAGGGCTGTCCAATTGACGGAGACGCCGACGGAGTCTTTGATGGACTCGACAGCTGCCCAGGGACGCCGGCCGGTGCCACGATCGACGAATCCGGGTGTCCGCTCGATGGAGATGGAGACACCGTTCTCGACGGACTCGATCGTTGCCCCGGAACGCCGCCTGGCGTTGCGGTTGACCACACCGGCTGCCCGACAGACACCGATGGAGATGGTGTACTCAACGATGCCGATGCCTGCCCGGGAACACCGCCCGGAATGGAAGTGGATGCGCGCGGGTGCGAGGTTGCCCAGGATACCGACGGAGACGGTATTGCAGACCCACAGGATCGCTGCCCAAACACGGCACCAGGCCAGAACGTAGATGCAGTCGGGTGTCCGATACTGTTCATGGTTGAGGAGGGCCAGCGCAGGCCGTTGGTCCTTCAAGGTGTCACATTCGCATCCGGTAGATCTGTGTTGACCGAAGCATCGTTTGCGACTCTCGATGAGGTTGCTGCATCTCTTCTGGCACATCCGGAAATTCGCATTGAGATTGCCGGTCACACCGACGCGACCGGCAGTCGCGAGGTGAACACCAGACTCTCGCTGGCAAGGGCCAGGGCAGTGATGATGCATCTGGCCCGGCAGGGCGTGTCGCCAGAACGGATGGAGGCAGTCGGTTACGGTCCGGATAGGCCGATCGCAACCAATGGCACCCCGGAAGGCAGAGCCAGAAACCGCCGCGTGGAGCTATCGATAATCGAGGGGGGGCGGTAGGCGCGCCGCTGGAAACTCTATGAAACATTGCGTTTGCTTCTGTTTCTGGGCGGCGTTTGCCCTCAACACTATTATTGCTGGCGGTGTTTTCGCTCAGGATTCTTCGCGATCGCGGTGGCTCGATATTCACCCGCGTGAAACCCGCCCTAATTATCTTGCTGAAGTTCTGCCGGACGACTTTGCATCAATACGGCTACCTGCGCCTCCTCCTGGGCAACCGCCGGCCGCTGTGCGGGGCCTGTACTTGAACGCATGGGTGTTTGGATCGGAGCGCTTCTACGATCTGCTTGCACTCGCTGATACTACCGAGATCAACGCGTTCGTAATCGACGTCAAGGATGTGCGCGGCTTCATTACGTACAGATCCTCCATCCCCACCGCCGTCGAGATAGGAGCAAACCGCCTGGTGCGTGTCAGGAATGCGCGTCAGCGTCTAGCAACTCTGGAAGAGCACGGAATTCATGCTATCGCCCGGATCGTGGTCGCTAAGGACACAATGCTGGCCAACCACAAGCCTGGCTGGGCTGTGCGTGATCCCGACGGTGGCATATGGCATGACCGATTCGGCGATCCGTGGGTGGACGCGTACTGTGATTCCGTCTGGATGTATGCGGCCGATATCGCTGCAGAAGCGGTGTTGATGGGCTTTCGTGAGATTCAGTTCGACTATGTGAGATTCCCGGACGAGCCGGCCGAGAACCTCGAACGCGCCATGTTCAACTGGCGGCGCCCAGGTGAGTCGCGGAGGAACGGAGTCCGCAGAAACCTTGAATTGGCCGCTGAGAGGGTGAGGGCACTTGGGGTACCGTTTACTGTAGATGTCTTCGGGCTCGCAACTAGCGCGAGAAACGACTTGGGCATAGGACAGTACTGGGAAGATGTGCTCACCACAACTGACGTTGTGCTGCCCATGGTATACCCTAGCCACTACCACGCTGGTGCATACGGGATTTCGTTTCCGAACGCCGCGCCTTACGAGACTGTGCGTCGCGCGCTGGTGGACGGCATAGAGCGCGCCGCTGCAATCGAGGGCGCTGCGAAGATTCGCCCATTCCTACAGTCTTTCTCCATTCGACGGGTACGGTACACTGCAACCGAGGTGAGGGCGGAAATCCAAGCGGTCGAAGATGTCGGCCTCACCGACTGGGTTTTGTGGAACGCGAGCGGCAGATATCCGGCCGCGGCGTTTCGGAGCGAAGGAGGAATGCTCGCCGATCAACTTGAGGAGAGAACGCGGTCGGAACAGAACAGGTAAACCCTGGTTCACCGTCATACCGATACACTTGATAGGCGTTCTGCTTGTCATCAGAACGCCTATTCCGTCCGCCACTGGCAACAGTCACAGGCCCCACGTCTGTTCTGTGCGCTACGCCGGCTCCCAGACCACGATCTGCCCCGCAATTGCGCTCGCGGCAGTCGTGTAAGGACTCGCAAGATAGAGCTGCCCAGGACCAGATCTGCCCGGGAAGTTCCTGTTTATGGCGCTAATTGTCACTGTGTCGGGGCTGTACGATACACCGCGGCCCGCATTGATGCAGGCCCCGCAAGATGGTTCTATGAACTCGGCTCCGACCTTTTCGAAGACATCCACGTACCCCTGTTCTTCGCAGTATCGCTTCACCTCTTGTGAACCACATTGGATGAAGCAGCTCACATCCGGATGTACCTGCTTTCCCGCAGCAAGCGCCTGTTTGAAGACCCGCGCGTACATGTCCATGTCGGCCTTCTTGGCGCCAGTGCAGGATCCTCCATATGCAATGTCGATCTTCACGACTTCATCGAGTTCATCCACGAACTTACCGTTACCGGGATCGCCTGGCAGCGCCACAAACGGTCGTAGCTCATCCGCGGAGATGTCGATGATTTCCTCATACTCCGCATCCTGATCTGAAAAAAGGCCGTCGATTCTTGCACGCGCCTCTGCTGCATCCATACCACGTTCTCTGACCAGGAAATCCACCACGTTCTCGTCCGGCTCTACGATACCCGTAAATGCCCCGACTTCGGCAGCCATGTTGGTCATCGTCGCACGGTCGTCCACCGGCAGCGCTGCCACTGCATCGCCCGAATACTGAACGATTTTTCCGATTGCATGACCGTTCTTGACGTACGGATTGCGAAGAATTTCCAGCATGAAGTCTTTGGCGGTGACGTTTTCCGGAGCTTTTCCATTCACGCGAATGAGTACCGAGCCCGGCACCTTGATCCGCACGTCTTTTGTGAGCCATGAGTTGAAGATCGCCGTCGTTCCAACGCCGAACGCTATGCATCCTATCGCTCCAGCATGGGGGGTGTGCGAGTCACTGCCGATTACCAAGTGGCCGGGAAGCGCATGGGATTCGAGGATCTTGGAGTGGCATATGGCCTCTGAACCGACAGGTTCACCCGATTTCGGTCGCCGTAGCTCACCGTATAGCCTGATGCCTTGCTTGGCGGCGAACTCCTCTTGTTTGCGCTTCAATTGGTTGGCTACGTCCAACAATCCGGAGGCCTTCCGCTCCTCAGTCATGGTGATCTCCAAAAACGTGAGGTGATCGCGGAAGAAATAAACCGACTCGGGATCTACCACCTTCTCATTCGCGCCAACAAGATCCTCCCAGAAAATTGCCGACATCGGGGTCACATATTCGTGGCTGAAACGGATGTCGGTACGGACAAACCCTTCGTCGGACGGCTTTACGTATGCAACGCCAACTTCATCGTTGGCCAGGTCAGTGACCCAATGCTGTGCGAGGATTTTCTCGCCAAGCGTCATGGCCCGTTTAGGAGTCTCGATCTGCGGAACGATCGCCTTGCCCTGCATACGGGCCACGTTGTACTTGAACAACCCCCCATACTCGATGATCTCTCGGGTGATTTCTCCCTCTCCGCGGGTGAACTCTGACAATGGTATCGGCTCACCCTTTCGAACCCGCTCGATAAGCGCGAAATCCGTGCTGGTGAATATGCCGAGGTTCTGGCAGTTCTCCCGGTAAATCCGCTCGAGGTTCTCCGCAATGACAACTTTGATCCCCGCACACATCTCCGCGTACGGAGATTGCTCCCGCGAAGACCCTTTGCCACGGCGCTTTCCACTCACGGAGCAAACGAAACCGCCCTTTCTAACGCTTCCTCGGGTTATTGGGAATTCGGAACCCGCCTTTAGTCCGAGATACGGGAAATCACCTAGAGTGTCGTCGTAGTAGTAGCAGATGTATGCCGGCGTGATCTCGTCAGTCGAGATGTTGTCGCGCAACGGCGCCGTCAGGGGTATTTCCAGGTCTTCTCCAGCTAGTTGCCGCCGAATGAGCTCTGGATCGTCTGCCAAGAAAAGCACTCGACCGGAAAAAACGACATTCTCCGGGAGTTTGTCGATTGATATCTGGTTCATTGTCGTATTCATGGCGTCAAATAATGGCCGCCCACTGTCACTCTGGCAACCTTGCGCGTACAATTTGACAGAGCCAATAGAGGAGAGCCTTTCAGTGCGAATACCCAAGCCTGCAGCGTTGATGTGGTTCGGCGTTTGCGCTACTTGCACCGCTGCTGCTGCTGGGGCTCAGTCGGTACAGCCGACAGAATTTCAGGTAACGGGTGAATTCCAAACCGGCCGCCTGAGCGAAGTCTCTGGAGTCGCCGTGAGCCGAACCCAACCCGGCGTTGTCTGGATTCACAATGACTCTGGGGATCGAGCACGCGTATATGCTACAAACCTGACCGGGACATTGCTCGGCAGTTTTCGTGTTGTGGATGCTCAAGCTAGAGATTGGGAGGATATCGCACTTGGACCTTGCCTGGGCAAACATCGAGACAGCCATTGCATCTACATCGCCGACACCGGCGATAACAACGGCACCCGCCAAAATGGAATCATTTACATAGTGCCCGAACCGCGGGCACAAGCTGAGCCAACTGACGAAGAGATGAGCACCGAGCCGGCGCACGCGATAACGGTTCGCTATCCCGATGGCCCACATGACATAGAGGCGTTGGCGGTGACGCTGGACGGGAATATCCTGCTGGTGACAAAAGGAACCCGCGGCCCGATCCTGTTGTTTTCGATTTCGTTAAATGAGCCTGACACGGGTTTGGCATACGCAACGCTTGTCGACACACTTCCAATCAGGCCGGCGAGGCGGTTCGGCAATCTCGTTACAGCTGCTGCCGTGTCACCATCCGGGGGTTTTTTGGTGGTACGCACGTACACGGAGCTGTACTTCTTTCGCCGTGACGCTGAGGACGGGTGGACTGCCATCGGATCACCGTGTTGGATAGGTCTACGCCAACCGCAGGGCGAGGCCGTGGATTTCCTTAACGAGACCTCGGTCGTGCTCGCAAGCGAGGCGGCCATGGGACGGAGAGGAGGGCTCGCTCGAGCTGTATGCCCAATCGACGTAGGAGTCCGCAGGACCCCGGAGAACGACCGCATCACACCAGTTTCAGTCACCCCACTGGCCGAAACGCGTTCTAGACGATAGTTTCACGCGAATACTCGGCAATCGTTCAATCACAGGGGAATTGCCCTGGAGCTGCCTAAACACCACCGAGTTCCCGTAACCTGGCTCCGAGAGCACGCCTGCGCTCCCATCCAATGGCGTCTCGCGACCGATATTTTGCCGCCCAAATCAATCACCACGCGTGATTTCAATGAGATCAAGGAGGGCGTGCTACAGTACAAAAAGGTCAAGCTGCTAGCACGAAAACAGTGGCAAAATGGCCTGTGGAGCGGGAATATGCTGGGTATCGCCCCGCTCAAATCACAGGGCATTAGAGATGTCGGGACAGTGGCGCAATACCGTCACTTAGTAGAGATGGGTGTACCCCAGAAGACGCGGCCGTTCAGGTTGGCTGAGCGCCTGTTTTACAGGGTTTTGTCCCGAGATGAAACACCGTCACTTTGGTTCGAGTATCAAAAGCCTTCGGCAAACAACCCGGAACTTAGGACATGGTCACGAGCCTTCCTGCGCGAGGGAGTAACCTGCGCTTTGGCTCACGCCCGGCGCATTGAAGACCCAAGGGTACGTGGCTCAGCACATCGCGTGATTTCCGACGTGTCGCAGTTCTTGAGG
>CAYTDU010000134.1:0-10387 GCA_964436395.1 uncultured Gemmatimonadaceae bacterium
GTGTTCCAGTGCCAGGCGCACATAGACCGGCTCTTCAACTCCGCAAAGTACATCCGACTTGCGATCCCCTATACCAAGCAGGAAGTGATCGCTGCGATGTACGAGACGCTACAGGCCAACGAGCTGACCGACGCCTATATCAGGCTGGTGGTCACCAGGGGCGAGGGGACGCTGGGCCTGTCCCCTAACAAGTGTCGGGCCCCAAGCACGTTCGTTATCACCGGACACATCGCGCTCTATCCGGAGAAGATGGACCGCTGCTCTGTCGATGGTGAGTTGGTTAAACCGCAACCCGGCGGATTCTACGGAGGCTGGATTACATCAGGTATAATCGGGCCATTCAAGGGCGAGGCAGGTACTGAGTTCTGGTAATCTACGTCTTCGCCTTCCTCGCGATCTCCCTCAGCGTGCCCTGAAAAACCAGCTTGTGCAGCGGGAAGATCCCGTACCAGTAAAGCAGCCCGGCGAGGCCAACTGGGTCAAAGACCGCTGTCTGCCGTATCTCAGTGCCGTCTGGTATCGGTCGCACTTCGTACTCCAGCCAAGCGCGACCTGGCAACTTCATCTCGGCGGCCAGGCGTAGTCTGCGATCTGGCTCGTATGCCTCTACACGCCAAAAGTCGAGTGCATCGCCAACCTGCACATCCTCCGGATCGCGACGGCCACGCCGCATTCCCACTCCGCCTACCAGCAGATCTAGGAACCCTCGTATGCGCCACAGCCAATTCGCGTAGTACCAGCCGCCTTCTCCACCGAGTCTGCGAATCGGCGCAAATGCGGAGTCGGGATTCGCGGTGACGTGCACGGTTCGGGAGTCCACCAAACGGGATCCAAACTTCACCCCCCCCCAGCTCTTGGGATGTCCGGCTGATGATATCGAGTCGGACCAGCGCGTGAAGGCATACTCCCGGTCTTCGTTTTGCATAGCTCGACGTATCGCATCGCTGAGGCCCATTGGCCGCACGTCGAACTGGCTCGAGGCATGATGGTTCGATACAACCGTCGGATTACGTACTCCTTCTATGAGCTTCCTTCCGACGCGTGCGTAGACCGGTGTGGTCAGACCCAGCCACAGAGACGACAGTCTTGGCGTTAACACCGGCACTGGTATGAACACCCTTCGCAAGCCGCGCTGGCGCGCGTATTCCCGCATGATGTCGGCGTAGGAAACTTGATCCGCTCCTCCGATCTCGAATACTCGTGACTCCTCCCCGGTAAGACGAAGAGTCTGCACGAGGTAGGCGATCAGATCCTCAATAGCGATTGGTTGAGCCTTTACCTGGACCCAACGCGGACAGAGCATTAGGGGAAGTCGCTCAACGAGCGCCCTTATCAATTCGAATGACAAGCTTCCTGATCCCAAAACGATCGATGCTCGCAATTCGATTACGGACACACCGCATGCTCGAAGTGCTTCACCCGTTTCCTGACGGCTGCGAAGGTGGGGAGATAGATCCTCTTCTTCGTGGCCGAGCCCACCGAGATAGATGATCTTCTTCACACCGGCCCGTGCCGCGGCTTTCCCGAAGTTGGTGGCAGCCTCGATATCCAAGTGCTCGAAATCGCCCGACGAGCCCATGGAGTGAACCAGGTAGTAGGCAGCTTCGACTCCAGCCACTGCGGGTTCGAGCGAGGGCGGATCGAGACAATCTCCTCGACAAACCTCGGTATTAGAACCGACTCGCTGTTTCAGGAACTCAGGCGTTCTCGCCAGACACCGAACGCGGTATCCGGCGGACTCGAGTTCCGGCAACAACCTGCCTCCGACGTATCCGGATGCGCCGGTCAGCAGGATTAGTGGTTTTGTCTCCATGACGTGGTTTTGAGCGCCGCCGCTCAGTCAACCACTGACTTGATCAGCAGATAGGCGGAAGCGCCGAGGACGGCGGACCAGAGGGGCCAGAGCATCACGAGGTTTTCCGCACCTCCCCAGAATACTCCGGTGATGCCCGTGAGCAATACCAGGATTTGTCCCGCCCTGACTCTCGAAGTGCTGAGTCGCTCTTTGGTGTCGTCGGCTAGGGTCGTCATTTCTCGCGAAGCCAAAAGGACCGGTACGAAACTCAGGCACAGCAACAGTCCGACAACGCCGCTGGCCCAGGTCGGACCATTGGAGTGCCAAGTCTGCCAAGACACTGCGGCAGCTACCAGAGTTATGGGAGCGACCACAAGGCCAAAAATGCGCTGCCGAATGTTTGGTGGCTGGAGCCAACCATCCATCAGAAAGGCAAGCACGGTTAGTGCCCCGATTGGCCACCATACCCGAAAGGCCAACCACGTTGCCAGGGCAGCTATTCCGACCGAGTCAAGAATCGTGGCGCGAAGGCCGGTGCTGCGATTGACGATCCGAACCGAAAGCACGAGCCAGAAGATCACAGCCAGGTCGGGCGTTCCCCAGAGCAGCTTTCCGACGAGCGCGACACAGGCAGCGACGAACGCCGACAGGTCCCTATCGGGGTCGATTTCTCTGCAAAGAGCCCAAGCAAGGAATACGGTCAGACCAAATCCAACCGCTGCCCAACCACTGGAAAGCAAATCAGATCCACTGACTAGGCGCCACACGAATTCGCAACTAATCACTGCAATCGCGAGCGCTCCAATGGCTCGATTTGTCGGGAATCGAGGATCGACCGGACGGGCGATTGCGGAAAACCTGCGCAATTCCATGGTGAAAAATACTCACTTCAATTTGGCATGCTGTCAAATCGTGATACTTGATCCCCCGTAAAACTACGGCCCGTAAGTGTAGTAGTAACAAATACTTAACCATGAATGCGGCCGCCGTTCCCGAGCCCGCGGACGGGACTGCCGTGGTGAGTGTCTGAGAAATGCCCAAGTTCCGTCCTGTTGTTGCTGGACAAACACTTGACAACTATCTCGACATCCATTAAAATGCTTGACGGTAAGTAGACAAACACACGGCAAATGGAATTCAGCGTGCAAAATTCACGGACAGCGACTAGACAAAAACAACATGGCTCGAAGAGAAACTTGCCATTTGAAGGAATACAATTAGGTTATTGTGGAACTCAAATACGCTTTTAGGATAATTCAATCGGAGGTATTGCCAAAATGTTCAACACTGTGAAGCAGCGCAGAAAACTGGCATCGCTTTCCCTGATAGGGTTAGCACTCACCATCACCGCGTGCGGCGATGACGATGACATCTTAGAGCCGGAAGACAATAGTATTGTTGGTACGGCGCTCGAAGCAGGTAACTTCTCAACGTTGCTGGACGCGCTGGATGCGGCGGGTCTAACCAGCACCTTACAGGGCGGATCCTACACCGTGTTCGCGCCTACGGACGCGGCGTTCGACGCGCTTCCAGCGGGAACCCTCGACGGTTTGCTCGCTGACACTGACGCGCTCACGGACGTTCTCACCTATCACGTCGTACAGGGTGAGTACACTGAGGCTCAGCTCGAAGCGCTTAGCTCGATTGAAACGCTACAGGGTCAACCGATCGTCATCACACAGGGTAGCGCAGTATTGAACGGCGTGACGGTTCAGCAGAGCGTCGAAGCCGAGAACGGCATCATCCACGTCATCGGCGAAGTGCTCTTGCCTCCCGAGGAAGACATAGTTGAGACGGCCGTCTCCGCCGGATTCAGCACTTTGGCTACGGCGCTGACAGAGGCCAGCCTCATCGATGCACTGAAGGCCGAAGGTCCTTTCACTGTGTTTGCACCTACGGACGCGGCGTTCGAGGCGCTTCCTGAGGGAACTTTGACCGCTCTCTTGGCGGATCCTGATGCATTGGCCGAGGTTCTGACGTACCACGTCGTGTCCGGCCGCGTGTATGCGCGCGATCTAGACGGTGTGGTTTCGAGCCCCACGCTCGCTGGCTACCCGGTTTTGTTTGATCTGTCAGACGGAGCCAAGATCAATGGCGTAGACATCAGTTCTACGGATATCCTGACCACTAACGGTGTGATCCATGTGATCGACGAAGTGCTGTTGCCGCCCGCCGGCGACATCGTCGAGATCGCCGTCGCTGGTGGTTTCAACACCCTGGCTGCCGCGCTGACCGAGGCGAACCTCGTCGAGGCATTGCAGGCTGAGGGACCGTTCACCGTATTCGCGCCGACAGACGACGCTTTCGCCGCGCTTCCAGAGGGTGTGCTGGACGGACTGCTGGCTGACACCGAAGCTTTGACGGACGTTTTGCTTTATCACGTGGTCTCCGGCCAGATATTCTCCGGCGACCTGTCCGATGGCACCACCGCCGAGACTCTTCAGGGTCAAAGCATCACGGTCGGCCTTTCAGACGGCGTAATGATTGACGATGCCAGCGTAACGTCTGCCGACATCATAGCCAAGAACGGCGTCATCCACGTCATAGATGAAGTTTTGCTTCTAGACATCGTCCAGACGGTTCTCTCGGACGACAATTTCTCCACGCTCGCCACGGCAGTTGCCGAAGCCGATCTAGTTGAAGCGCTTCGCGGCGACGGCCCGTTCACTGTGTTCGCTCCGACGAACGATGCCTTTGACGCACTGCCGGAAGGCGCCCTGAGCGCTCTGTTGGCCGACACCGAAGCTTTGACCGAGGTGTTGCTGTATCACGTGCTCAGCGGCAGCGTGCTTGCTGGCGATCTCCCCGGTGTTGTTTCTGCGGAGACGCTGGCCGAATACCCGGTGCTGTTCGATCTCTCAGATGGAGCAAAAATCAACGAGTCGAACATCACTGTGACGGACATATATACTCGCAACGGCGTGATTCACGTCATCGACGCAGTGCTGCTTCCGCCCGAGGGTGACATCGTTGCGACAGCAGTTGCCGCCGGATTCTCGACACTCGCCGCCGCTTTGGAGGCCGGTGAGCTGGTGAGCGCTCTGCAGGGTGAGGGCCCGTTCACGGTCTTTGCTCCGACCAACGAAGCATTTGCGGCGCTCCCGGAGGGCGTGTTGGACGACTTGCTGCTACCCGAGAACCAGTCGCAGCTTCAGGACATCCTCCTGTATCACGTAGTCAGCGGTCAGATCTTCTCGGGTAATCTCGAGGATGGCGCCACTCCGACGACTTTGCAGGGTCAGACTCTGACTGTCGATCTTTCGGAGGGCGTGAAAATCAACGACGCGAGCGTTACAACCGCCGACATCATCACCACGAACGGCGTGATTCACGTCATCGACGCAGTGCTGTTGCCTGAGTCGAACTAAGTTAAAACTGCAACATCCCGTTCTGCCGGGTGCTGGACTTTGTCCAGTGCCCGGTTTTTCTTAGGGCTCGCGATGAGCCCCAAGGCGTTCTAGCCAGGTTCTGGCCGGAACCATGTTTGGTTCCCGACTCAGGCACTCTTCATAGTAGCGGATGGCGGTAACGGTATCACCCATCACACGGTGGAGGTTGGCCAACTGCCACGGGCCGTCGAGCGAGTGGGGATAGAGGTTCACTAGGTGACGGAGTACTTCCAGCGCTGCCTCATATTCCCCGTTGTCGGCTAACCGATGCCCGGCTCGAGTGAGGACGAGATTCGGTGGTTCGATCGCAAAACCGATGTCTCGCGACACTCGATCGTAGTGAGATTTTATCTCTTCCCAACCGGCAACCTCATCCACCGTGGGAAACGGGTAATCTCTGAACAGATCCATCAACGCAGCGCGTGCATTTACGGGGGCCAGGAAGAACGGCCAGTCAGCTTCGACGTCGATCCGCCAACGGAACCCGTCCACTGCATTCTGATCGAGGCTGGTTCTCAACTCCTCCAATCTCCCCATGTCCCATCTTTCGTCCGACGCGTCGTGACTCACTGCGAAATACTTGCCGGCCGAGGCAGACGTAGATGCATACGCGGCAAGATCGTCGCACAGGGACCGTTGCGGAGAATCGAACCGACAAGGGTTATTGACGATGAATGCCTGAAAGGTCTCCGATGATTCCAGCATCGTGTACACGCCGAACACGGCTGCGGTCTGCGGGCCCACCATCATCCTGTAGGGCTTGGTTCTGTACTCGGCTTCGACGAATGGGATGATTTCCTCCCTCAACGCCATCAGAAACCGATCTGCGAAGCCCTCTTCCTCCGCGCGGTCCGCTGTACGCGGCCAAGGCAGAAGATCGCGGTAGCGATATGTGTTCTCTACTCCCACGAGAATCACCGGCGGCATTCTATCGAGCGAGAGGTGGTAAAGATCGTTCACCAACTGGGCGAAATATCCCTCGATCCAGTCGGAGTAGAACAAGTATATGACAGGGTAGGTTGCCTCGGTTGACTCGTACCCCGTCGGTAGATGTATCTGGAGTGTGCGACCCTCCCCCAGAATGTGCGAGTAAACCACTCTGTACACGCCGAGGGAGATTGGTTCGCCATCCGCTTGAGAAAATGCACGTGGAGAGAGCGTCGCAAACATGATTCCCGCAACAAGCAGAGAACGGTATGACTTTGTCATGGCTTGACCTTCATAGCATCGGCGGTCGAAACGGGTCAGCTACTTAGGCTTGGTACCCCTCAGCCAGTCCAATGCTTCCCCTCGGGAGCGGAAGACGTTCAGTTCGATAGGAAGCTGGCCGGCATATGCCTCGTACATCCTCGCGAGCCCGAATGCGAGGTCTTGTGGGGCAGCAATGGCCACTTTGTAAAAACCGCCATGGTCCAAACGCCGGCCTATTGCCGCTGCAAGTGCTTGTATCTCATCTGTGCTACCACCCGTTATCGAAGCGCTCGTGAAGTCCCACAATACATTCATCGCCGGTCGAAAGAGCGGATCCGAATGGACGCTATCAAACGTGGAGAGGAGCTCTTCCAACACCAGCGGTCCGTCTGCAAAGTGCGTGATGAGATTGGCCTGCACATCGATCTTGGATTTGAACGGCATGACCCACCATACTCCGAATAGATCCGTGGCGCAACGGAAATTCCGGTAACACAATGTCTGTAAGCAGTGCCCTGTAGGAACACTCGCTGCCCAATTGCGTATTCAGCCCTTGGGGACGGCAGGCAGAAGGAGAGTGGAGAGCGCCAAACGGACTTCATTGAGGAGTTGCGCGACACCCGGTAAGTGATCTTGTAGCCGGTATCACTCCTCGCGTAATACCGTTGCTGGGTCTATCCTCGTGGCCCGCCGCGCCGGGATGTAAGTGGCCACGAGCACCACTGCTGCCAGGAAGGCCGACAAGACTGCGTACGTAGCCGGCTCCACCGGATCCACGCCAAAGAGCATGTTCCCCATTAGCCTGGTCGTCGCCAATGCACCACAAACGCCCAACACAACCCCGAATATGGTCAGCTTCAATCCCCGAGTCGCGACCAAGCGCACGATGTTTCCTGCGCTTCCTCCCAGAGCGATTCGAATGCCGATTTCCCGAAACTGTTGCGCAACGGAATACGAAATCAATCCAAACAAGCCTACCGCGGCCAGCACCAGAGCCGCCGTACTGAAGATGGAAAGCAGACCACCAACAACGAGTGTTTCGGAGAGTGCGTTCCGCACGTACCCTTCCATCGTCTCGATCCGTGCGAGCGGGATCTGGGGATCGAGCGCCGCAAGTTCCTGGCGCACCTGCTGGGTGATATCCAACGGATTCCCCGAAGTTTTCACCGCAACCACCATCGCGCGCGACCAAGCGTGAAGGCTCTGGCTCATCGGAACGTAGACCTGCATATGTGAGGTGACTCCGAGTTCCTCGTGACGTACCGACTTCACGACACCAACCACCGTCCGGTACACCCGTTCACCGTCCTCTGTATCGTCTTCAGTCTCGAAGGTGATCTGCTTGCCGATCGGGTCATCGCCTGGCCAGAACTCTTCGGCCATCGTTTCGTCGATAACCGCAACTCGCCGGGTCCCCTCGCGGTCACCATGCTCGAATGTGCGGCCGCGAATTGTCGGTATTCCCAGTACCTCGAAGTAACTCGGGGTCACCATGTGGTACAATACCGAACGGGCGTTTTCCGTCTCCGTCGCAACACCGCCCGGCCAAACGTCCCACGTCCAACTTGCACCGCCCAGGGGGACCGTGTTTGCCAGGGCCACCGCGGTGGCTCCGGGAAGGGCTTCGACGCGGTCGAGCAGTTCTCGATAGAAGGTCCACGACGCTTCCTTGTCGCCATAACGCCGGGCCGGAAGGAAGATGTTGGCCGTGAACACGTTTGCCTCCGTGAAGCCCTTGTCCACCTCCTCGAGTTTTCTCAGACTCTGCATCATCAATCCCGCACCGATCAACAAGACCAGAGTCAGTGCCACCTCGAGCACCACGAGCACCGACTTGACTCTCTGTCTGTCTTTCGACACACCGCCGCGAGCACCCTCGCCCAACAAACCCGCTATGTCCGGGCGTGACGTCTTCAAGGTGGGCGCGATACCGAACAGCAATCCTGCAAGAGTGGTAGTTAGAACTGCGAAGATCAGGACGGTCGGATCGAGCCGAATGTTGTTGAGGACCGAAGATGGGACGTTGTCCGCAACATACGGCATCATCAGTTGTACGGCCGCATAACCGATGCCAATTCCCACGAGACCGCCGACTCCAGCCAATATGAGGCTTTCCGTCAAGAATTGGCTCGAAACGCGCGTCCTGCTTGCGCCCAATGCGGCCCTCACCCCCATCTCCCTTCGGCGGCTCTCGCCGTGGGCGAGCATTAGGCTTGCGACGTTTGCACATGCGATCAGCAACACCAGACCGACCGCACCCATCAACACCCAGATCCGAATCTCAACGTCTCCAACCATCGCTTGATCGAGTGACTCCACTCGCACCGTTCCGACCGGCTGACCCTCGGTTTCGGCCAGCTGGCGAGTAACACGGTCCATGTCGGCTTGGGCGCTCTCAATCGTCACGCCATCTTGCAACTTTCCGATAGCCCAACTTCCCATCGAGCAGAAGCGGTCGTCCCAGCACATCTGGTCAGCGAACAATCCCATCGGGACAAAAGCGCCGGTCGTGGCCGACGGAAACACGAAACTCTCCGGCATTACGCCGACGATTGTGAACGATTCCCCGTCCAGTGAGATCGTTTTGCCCAGTACATTGGGATCGCTGCCGAACGAACGTTGCCACAATGAATGAGTCAGCACGGCAATCGGCCTGGCGCCAACCCACGTCTCATCCGATTCTATCCATCGCCCCAGCGCCGGTGCGACGCCAAGTGCCTCGAAAAAGTCCCCGAGTATCCAACGAACACCGATGATTTCAGGGTTGTCGCGTCCGGTCAAGGTCTGGCGGCGGTTCACGTTTAGGCCGAGGTATTCGAATGACCGGTTGAAGTCGCGCCAATCCACGAAACTCGGAATCGGAATGGAAGTCTCTGATCCGAGTGGAGAGAACGCACGAGGACGAACCAGGGATGATGGCTTGGACACGGGCAGTGGCTGGAGCAGTACACCGTTTGCGATGCAGAAAATGGCCGTGTTCGCACCGATGCCCAACGCGATCGTTCCGACTACTGTGGCAGTGAAGCCGGGCCGCTTTCGAAACAACCGCCATCCGAGACGGACGTCGCGCAAGAAGTTGTCTATAGCTTGCTTTATTCTGGCTCCCGAGGATTTTCTCTCCGCTTGTTGCACAAGTCCCGACCGGGTCTTGTCGTACGACTGGAACCGTTCCATGACTTGTTGGCGCGCATCGCCTTCATCGATTCCCTGCGCGACGAGTCGTTCTACGAGGCTTTCGATGTGAAACTTCAACTCGTCATCCACCTGCTCACTCGCGTGACGTTTGTTGAAGCCGAGGCGGAGCAAACGCTGCCAGTTGGGTGTCTTGTCCATTTGCTGTTCTCCCACCGCTATTCCCACCTCAACGTTTCGGTAGGTTCGATTCTCGTGGCGCGCCAAGCGGGCACCAGGCAGGCAAATAACGCCGTGAGCCCCAACCCGCCCGCAACGAACCCGAACGTCGGCACGTCAAGTGGAGTGATTGCAAACAGTAGCGCGCCGAGTAGCCGAGATGTTCCTGCGGCTGCGGCGATGCCCGCAGCGAGTCCGACGAAGATGAGCACGAAACTCGGCCGAGATACTGTCCAAAGTACGTGGATTGCTCCAGCTCCGAGGGCGGACCGAATTCCGATTTCCCGAGTTCTACCGGTCACGACGTATGACATGAGGCCATAGATGCCCGAGAGCGTCACGGCTGCGGCAGAGAGTGAGAAGAAGCCCAAGAGGACGGCGTGAAACCGAGGGTCCCGCATGTCGGCGGAGATGCGCTCCTCAATGTTCTCCGGAATCGGCACAGGTACGTTCGGGTCCGCCTGCCATACAGCATCTTGGAGCATCGGTGCCAGATTGGTTGCCGGTAGCGCGGACCGTATTACGATTCGAGATTGGGCATAGGTTTGCGTCCGTTGTAGTGCCGGCACATAAACCTGCGGCATGGGTTCCTCGGCCAAAGATCGTATCCGAGTGGACCCAACAACACCGACGATCGTGTGCCACGGGCTTGCTCCATCCA
>CAYTDU010000135.1:0-10385 GCA_964436395.1 uncultured Gemmatimonadaceae bacterium
TGGGCAAGGGGAGGTCTACACCCTTCTCCGGATCAATGAACCTCCGCGCAGAGGCCCGTTCTACCTGCGCACACTGGTGCGAGTAGATGCAGAGGTCGACGCCGAGTCTTTCAGTGAACAGTTGAGTGCCGTAGCTGAGCGCACCAAGAGTCTTTACCCGCAGGGAACGGACGAATGGAGGTACACAGTCCTCCCTCTCAAGGAAGCGGTTGTTGGGGATGCCAACAGGATACTGATGCTCCTGTTCGCAGCGGTTGGATGTGTGTTACTCATAGCGATCGCGAACGTCGCGAATCTAGTTCTGGCTAGAGGAACGGCGAGGGAAGGTGAAGTAGCCCTACGATCGGCGCTGGGTGCAAACAGGAATCGGCTCGTGAGGCAGATGCTCACGGAGTCCGCAGTATTGGGGGTGATCGGCGCGGCGTTGGGTTTGTTGTTGGCTTGGATTGGAGCGGAGGCGTTGGAAGCTTCAGCGTCGGTGTTCATCCCAAGAATGGAAAGCGTGACTTTGGACAACCGAGTTCTCGTTTTCGCACTCAGCATCGGCCTCGTATCAGGTCTCTTAGTGGGAGTGGTGCCTGCACTTGCGATGTCATGGAAGCATCTCAACACGCAGCTTGGAGGCGTCAGACGCGGAGGTGGCACGGGCTCGCGGCGAGGTCACCTGCGCCGGGCCTTGGTAGTAACGGAGTTTGCGCTGGCCCTCATGGTCCTGCTCGCCTCCGGTTTGTTGATTCGCAGCCTGATGCGCATGCAATCGGCCGAACTCGGCTTCGATCACAATGGAGTTGTTGCATTCCGTCTAGCGCTGCCGGCCGATCCTTACCGAGGCCCCGAGGAGTTTGACGCGTTTTTCGCGGATCTCGAACAGCGCCTGGCAAGCAATACAGGAGTTGTCAAGCTGGGTTACGCCACAGCCGTCCCGCCCGATCGCCTGGGCATGACTAACAACTACACAGTCGAGGGACAGGAACCCGCCCCTGGTGGAGTGCAGCCAGTGTCTCCGTGGCTTGCCGCTGACGAGAACTACTTCGAAACCCTTGGCATCCCGCTCATACGCGGCAGGACATTCGAAGTAGCAGACAGAGATAGCGGAATCGGCGTGGCGGTCGTGAATGAATCATTTGAGAGATTCCATTTTCCCGGCGAAAGCGCCGTTGGGAAACGCCTGCAAAGCGGTGCATGGAATCCGGATAACCCATGGATGACAATCATCGGCGTTGTCGGCGACGTAACCTACGCCGGCATTCGCGAGGAAAGTCAACGAACCGTCTACGTCCCGTACGCGCAATCAGGCAGATGGCGCGCACCCTGGATGGTAGTCCGGTACGAACACTTGAACGAAACGATTATCCCTCGAGTCAGAAGGGAAATCGTTGCGAACGACCCACGGGTGCCAATGTATGATGTCTGGACAATGGATCGGCTGGTGCGCGAATCAACCGCGACAGGTCGATCGCTGAGCACACTTTTCTCTGTGCTGGCCCTCGTTGCACTCGTGCTCGCCGCAACCGGCATCTACGGAGTAATCGCGTATCACGTCAACATTCAGCGCCGCGACATTGCGATCCGTCAGGCGCTGGGATCGCCAAGAGCCGGCGTGGTGGGGCGAGTCCTCAGAGAGGGCTTGGTGTTGGCCGCAATCGGCGTCGTGCTTGGCTCTGGCGGAGCCTATGCGCTCGCGCGCGGCATGAGTAACCTGCTCTACGGGACCAGCCCGAACGACATCACTAGTTACGTCGGCACCGCTTTGCTACTCACTGCGACAGCGTTCCTCGCATGCCTTATCCCAAGTGTGCGTGCATCACGCTCAGATCCGGTCGCGGTTTTGAGGGATGATTGAGAAAGCCAGAGCAACAATTGAGGAAGTTCTTAACGCCTTTCAATTACCGCCAATGTCAAGAAGCTCATTACCCTCGCCGCGGCATGTCGAAAGGCTCTCTCCCTGAACGCTAGGAACGCGATAGCCGCAAACAACACTCCGAGCAGCAGCAGTTGTGCTCCGATCAGTGAGATGGGCCCGAAGGTACGAGCACCTTCCAACGCTCTGATCGGTTCCCAGAGCGGAAGCAAAATACCCAATGCCAACGACGGTAGGATGAACCCACGCGCTAGTCTATACTGATCGCGGTAGACCTGGATGGTCTTGTATACCTCAGGAGAACGTGCCATCACTTGGTAGTCGATGGCGTGCATGAACTCGCCAGCATGCCTAACGCGATTCGGGTTCTCCTCATTCAACACATCCTGCAACGTCGCCCCGCCTAGACCCGGATCGAGAGAACCCGTGACTTTGAGGCGCTTCCGAACTGTTGGACTGGTCAGCACTTTAAAGGCCCACAGATCCTTCTGTCGACGAAACAGATTACGCGACACCGTGTGCATGATCACGCCAACGACCGCCGCCATCGTTGTCAACGCAATGATCGCCAGAATTCGCTGCCAGCCATTCAGATCCGGAAGGTTCATGAGATCAAAGGCCGGCGACCCGATGTCCAAGAGGATCACAAACCAGAACAGCGAGTAGAGACCCTGCAGAATTGTCAGTACACCGAGCGAAAACGGGAACATCCGCAAACCTCCGGTAATTCGTTGTTCATAGGGCCGTCAACACTAACAGCAGTGCTACGACGATCGCTATGATCGCCATCACAAATGGTAAACGCTCCGTCGGGTTGAACCTAATGCGCGGTCGTAGCACACGGTCATCCATTGGTCGCCCCGCTGGTGGACGTAAGCCACTCGCAGCCACATGGTCTGGCGATGGTTCGTAGGACTCGAGATGCCGGTACGCGTCGTTGATGGCCTTGAGCTGTTCCTCGGCCTTGAGCTGCAAGGCAGGGTCTCCGGTGAAGCGATCTGGATGCCAAACCTTGCTGAGATCGCGATAAGCCTTCTTCACGGCCTCGCGTGAAGCTCCAGCCTCCAACCCAAGCGTTCGTAAATGTTCGAGTGGATCAACAGTCATCGCCCGACACCATGAGCTGTTTCATCAAGCTATTAAGGTGGGGAAAAGGGCAGCGGCGCGCCAGCGTTGTGTAAAGAGCCACAGCGCAATTGACGCGAAGTAACAACATCCAAATGTAACCCGAAGTGCCCCGTTCGGATGTTGGATGTTCCTCAGTCCATGCGGAGCGATTTCATCGGGTCGACGGCGGACGCCCGCCGCGCCGGTATATAGCTTGCCAAGAGACCGACAACCAGCAGCAACACCGAAGTAGCTCCAAACGCCAGAGCGTCCAGAGCTTCCGTTTCGAAGAGAATACTCTGCATGAATCGCGTCAAACCCGCTGCGCCGACCGCACCGATGACAATACCGGCTCCAGCTAGTCGTACACCCTGGAGCACGATCATCCTCCGGACCAAGCCAGGTTGGGCACCCAACGCCAAACGCACGCCGATTTCCTGAGTGCGTTGACTCACTAGGTAGGAGAGCACTCCGTACAAACCCACGGTACCGAGCACGAGCGCCATCGCCGCGGCAACCACAAGTGCCAGCATTGTGAAGGACAACTGCGCAACGGACCTGGCTACTATCCGTTCCATTAACTCTATGCCGGCAATTGGCAGTGTTGCGTCGAGACCCCAAATCACCGAGCGTATTGCCGGCACGAGATTGGTTGGGTTCTGTGCACGTACGGTGTAGACGAGCGACCGCCCGAACCGTGCTCCTGACCCCGCGACGACCACCACCGGGCCATAGACAACCTCCATCAGCCCCGTGTCGAGGCCTCGGTTTCGCACGCTTCCCACGACACCGACTATCGTAAGCCATCCGTCAGACGCAAACGACAGTCTGATGCGCTTTCCCAGAGGTGATTCTCCCTGCCACAGACGGTCCGCGAGCGCAGCACTGACAACCACACTTCCCGTCTCCGCTTCGTGATCCCTTGGGTCAAACGTGCGCCCGCTCAACAGCGGAATCTGCATCGCCTCGAAATAGCCCGGCGTCGCTGCCGTGAAGAACAACATTGGGGGTAACCCATGTTCCGGCGTCGGCTGGTCTTCTATCTCGAATCCAGTATAGTGCACGGCGCCACCTAGAGGCAGATGCTCAATCGCTCCCACTCCTCGAACCCCCGGCAGCGCACTTAATCGATCGAGCGCCTGCTGGTGAAAACCCGCGACTTCCTGGGGGCTGGGGTACTCCGAGGTGGGAAGTGAAAGCCTGAACGTGAGAACGTCTTCCGCCACAAAGCCAGGATCGACATTCTTGATTTCCCAGAAGCTCCTGACCATCAGCCCGGACCCGACCAGGAGAACCAGAGCCAGAGCCGTTTGAGCCACCACCAAGGTGCTGCGCGTAATTTGCCGCTCCCGGCCTGCCGAGCTCCGCGCACCGCTCTGAATGAGGGATCCGAGGATTGTCGGAGACACTCGCTTCAGTGCGGGCACAAGGCCGAAAAGAACCGCCGAAAGCACAGTTGCCGCACCAGTAAATGCTAGCACGGTGCCGTCGATGCCGATTTCATCTAGCCGCGGAATGCTGGCCGGAGCGACACGCGCCATCGAGACAATCCCCGCCCACGCCAGAAACAACCCGATCGCCCCACCCACAACTGCCAACAACACGCTTTCGGAAAGGCGTTGGCGTGCGAGAATCCACTGGTCCGCTCCGAGCGCTGTGCGAACCGCCGTCTCACGGCGTTGTGCTTCGGACCGTACGAGCGTGAGATTCGCTACATTCGCACATGCGATGAGCAGTACGAAGCCAACGGTTCCGAGTAGTATCCAGAGTGAGTTGGATAGCTCGCTCACCATGTTGTCTTTGAGGGTTGCAATGATTGCAGTGAAATTCCCTGCCTCGAAAAACGCAGCCAACTGAGTCGCGTCCGCATACGTCTCGCGCAAGCGTAGCGACAACTGATCTGCTTGGGCCTGCGCTCGTTCCACCGACACCCCTACCTTCATCCGCGCAATCGAGTTCCACCCGAACGAGCCCGGATTATTCCGTTCCTCTCCCATTGCTAGTGAGAGCCAGAATTGCGTTGTTTCATCAGGAAACGCAAAACCGCCCGGCATGATACCGATGACCACAACCGATTCACCAGTTAGCTGAACGGATTTCCCGACCATCGTTGGATCGGAGCCGTAGCGTCGCGACCAGAGAGCGTGGCTGAGGATCACAGTCCGAGGAACGTCGGGATAGTCCTCCTCCTCCACGAATGCCCGGCCGAGCGCCGGCGGCACCCTCAGCACGTCGAAGAGACTGCTGGTCACGCGCGCGCCTGATATCCGCTCCGGGTCGCCGTCGCCGGTGAGATTTCGCTGAGCGCCTTGGTAAAGCGCCATATTCTCAAAGACGTCGTTCTGTTCTAGGTACTGGAAATAAACACCGGGAGAGATTCCAAACTGGTCGTAGCCCAAGCCAGGAGCGTGGTGCCAAATGCCGACGACTCGGTCGGATTCGGGATACGGCAGTGGATTCAGCAACACGCTGTCTACCACGCTGAAGATCGCCGTGTTGGCACCTACGCCTAAAGCTAGAGTAATCGCCGCGACCAGCGTGAAACCGGGTGACCTGCGCAAGGTCCTCACACCAAATCGTAGATCTGCGAATAGCTGCCGCATCTTCCCGTCACCCCTCCTATGTTTCCAGCAGTGTTGTCCTGATGTGGGGAGCATTCGAACAAAGCGGTCACGCGTGCGGAAGACGGCGATCGAAATAGCCTCGCGCCAATACCAGGCGCGTGCTCGGGTTCGGCCTGTTCGCGTTCGACGCGCATACTCCTCACGAAGATCCCCTACTATGCTGCGGTCCTGTTGGTCTCGCCCCACGAATCGCCGGAGAGTTGCCTGCGCAATCGGAGGCGGTCGGTTGCGTCCGTCGTCCATCAGCCGATCTCGCCCAAGACTTCCTCGAGCCCAGCGGAAAGTCTGGCGAATGCGCTCCTTGCCGTTCGAAGCGTTGCCACGCCGGCAGCCGTGACCTGAAAGAGCCGTTTCGGGTGCCCCCCACGATCCGAAGTCGCGGCCTCGATCTTCCACCTGATAAGACCCTTCTGCTGCAGGCGGTCGAGACTGGAGTAGAGCGCGCCACGAGAAACTCTGCGTCCCGCCTTCTCCTCGAGCTCAGCGCTGATGTTCGGACCGTACGCTTCAGAGTTCAGTTGCAGAACGGCGAGCAGAACGAGTTGCTCGAATTCGCCAGGGATTCCGTGCTTGTGTGTCATGATCGTTGCCTTTGCAGACAGAGTCGGCTTTGTAGACTAAACATACGTCAATGTGAGATGAAAGTTTCAGGTTCTGGGGAGTGGGGCACGGGTAGCGGGGAGCCGGGAGCCGGGAGCGGTGCAGAGCGGTTCCCGGCAGTGCATGCGACGAGTACAGCGGCCGAGGATACACGTAGGGATGTTGTGAACCGGCCGTTTCACGTTGATCGCGGCTCGACGCCCGCTCCCTGCTCCCTATTCGCCCCTGAACGCCTCCACCGGATCAATCCTCACAGCGCGCACAGCCGGGACCAGGCACGCCAAAACCCCAACCAACAGGAAGCAGGTAGCGACGCCGGCATATGTTGCCGGATCAGTTGGCTCTACACCGAAGAGTTGCTGCTGGAGTGCACGAGTTGCCCAGACTGCAAGGACTAACCCCAACACGAGTCCAACAGCCACCAGCACCATCCCTTTCCTAAAGACGAGCTGCATGACCTTCGCCGCGGTTGCACCAAGTGCCATTCGGACACCGATCTCGTGTAGCCGTTGGGCCACGTGATAGGCAAGTACACCGTACAACCCGATCGCCGCGAGGAAAACGGCTACCGCAGCAAAGATCGCGAGCGTGACATTGATGACTCGAGTTGCCGCAATGGATTCCGCCAAGATGTCTTCCATGGTATTCACGTTCGCTAGCGGAATGTTACGGTCTCGGTTTGCGAGAGCGTCACGAACGGGACCCAATACCATGTCCGGATCACCGTTCGTACGGACCACGAGACTCAACGTCGTGTACCCCATCTGAGCCTCAGAGAAGTAGACCTGAAAGGCCGGTTCCAGCGCAATCATGTTGACCCGAGCGTCCGCAACGACACCCACGATACGCACCGGTGTCGGGTCCACGGCCCCCATCTCGACAATCACTTCCAATCCAATCGGGTTCTGATTGGGATACAGGGCCCTAGCCATCACATCGTTGATCACGGCCACCCCAGGCGCTTCCTGGTCGTCACTGTTCTCTATGTCTCGCCCGGTCAGGAGCGAGATGCCCATCGTCTCGAAATACCCGGGCAGAACTGTTCGAGAGTACGCCGACTGCCAATCGCTGGAACCTGTCGGCGGGTTCTCGGGATTCCAAACGCCCCAGTTCATCCAGGGCGAGTGGATCGGGAGCTTGTTGATAGCGCTAGCCGAACTCACACCGGGGATCACCAGAATGTCTTCCAGTAGCCCGGAGAAGAACTGGGCTCGTGAAGTCGCATCAGGATAATCATTGCTCGGCAACCGAACCTCTGCGGTGAGTAGGTTCTCCGTCTCGAAGCCCACATCAACATCGGCAAGACCGGCGAAGCTCCGCAGTAACAAGCCCGCACCAATCAGCAGCAGCGCAGACAGGGCGACCTGAAGGACAACCAGCCCGCTCCTGAGCCGCGTCGAGCCACTGCCTGCGGACATCCTCAATGCCCCATTCAGCTTCTCTGCAGGATTCGCGCGCGACCCAGAGAGCGCAGGGAACCCACCGCTCAGAATCGCGGTGCCGAGTGAGACAATGAGCGCGAACGCCAACATAGGGGCAGAAATGCCGACCCGTTCAATTCCAAGATTGTCCAGAGGCATTAGCCCGAGGATTACCCCCTGCAGCCAAACCGCGAGCATCACCCCGAGTGCACACGCCACCAGAGCAAGGAAAAGGCTCTCCATGAACAACAGGCGAGCCAGCCGGCTGCCCGACGCCCCCAGTGCCGCCCGGACGGAAAGCTCCGTCGACCTGGCCGATCCGCGAGCCAACAAGAGACTCGCAATGTTCCCGCACGCGATCAGGAGCACCAGCCCTATGCTTCCCATTAGCAAAACGACTCCGGTCTGGTAGCTCTCCGACAGCGAGTCTTGGAGATCGGTGATCAGAAGTGCTTTGTTTTCGTTCGTCTCCGGGTATGCCTCCTGAAGCTGCAGTGAGATCACGTCCATCTGGCTCTGTGCCTGCTCGATCGACACTTCATCCTTCATTCTTCCGACGATGATCCAGCTGTGCGATCCGCGTGCGCCGCGCCAGCGGTTTGGACTCCAGAAATCCACGTCGAACAACAACCGAAATCCGGGGGGCATGACGCCAACGATAGTGACGGGATGCCCGTCGATCGCAAAGCTAGACCCTATCACGTCGGGAGATCCGCCGAACCGGCGCTGCCAATACCCGTCACTTAGTACAATCACCAGAGGTGAATCTTCATCGCCTTCATCTGGAGAAAATCCTCTACCCAGCTGCGGCCGCACACCGAGCGTTTCGAAGAAGTTGACGGAAACCCTTTGGCCCGTGGCGCGTTCTGGAGTGTCACCTCCAAGGATGGTGTGCCCGTCGGTGCCGCCTCTCATTAGGGCAAGTGACTCGAACACGTCGTTGCGGTCGCGGTAGTCGCGGTAGTCGGGGATGGACACCGACGGCCCGATCCGCCCGCTCCATGTGGTCCGCCCTGACACAAGCCGGTCGGGCTCCGGAAATGGTAGGGCTTTGAGCAACGCCGCGTTCGTGACGCTGAACATTGCCACGTTGGCTCCAATCCCAATAGCGAGTATCAGAATCACGAGCGCACAAAACGCCGGGCTGCGTCGCATTGAACGCACTGCGTCCTGAAGGTCCCTTCTCAGAGAATCGATCATCCCTATGCACCTTCGCCGCGGGGAAACGGAGTTCTGCGGAAACTGCCCGCGCGAGCTATTGTGTGGACGCGCCAACGCGACTCTCCGCTGCCGCGCGGCCGAACACAAAGTGTCCACCAGAATGTCAAAAAAGAACAGCATTCTCCCCGCGAATGAGACGCAGTAGCGGGGTTCGTCTCTCTGTTTCAGGTATGCCTCAACGAGCTGCGCCTTGTATGCCCTTCGGAATCGCCTAGGGTAGAGCAGCATCAGGACGCGAAAAGCCGCCAATCCGACACGCCCTTCGGAACGGACACTCTGGTGGCTCATTAGGCCGGCTTGGTACCCAGCAGTGATGCCTTCGCGTCGTCCACAATCGCTCCCAGCCGCGCTACCTCCGCTGAAAGCACCTCGCGGCCAAACTTCGAGAGCCTGTAGTACCGCCTCTGTGCCTGGTCGTTCTCCGGTTGCGGCCGGCTGGACAATTCTTCGATCAACCCCCGGTCCTGCATCCGTTGGATGGATTCGTAGAGCGTCCCCGGCCCCATCTTCACCACACCGTCGGTCCGCTTTTCCACTTCCTGTTTGATTGCGTAGCCGTGCCGCTCACCCTTCGCAAGCACCACGAGGATGTGAAGAAAGGCGGGGCGGAGTGGCAGCGACTCCCTGACTCGTGCAGACGGCTTGGTCATCGATTCTCCAGGCATTGGATAGACTGCATATCGTGTTCCGTACTACGTATCGGATTACGATATGGTTTCATGAAAGTATGTGCGTGGCGTGCAGTATGTAATGAGTGATCATGCTCTCAGAGTCTGATGAGCGGTGCATGCAACAGGGTCGCGATGTCGGAAAAATGCGCCTGTTCTTACACGTCGTCCTTCGACACGTCAGTCATCACCCGCTCTCGTAGTGTTACTGACATCCCGGCCTCACATGACTCCGAAATACGTTCTATCACCAGATTGAGGCGGAGATGACGGCGGAGCCTCCCACCTCCCCGATTCCACATCCGCCCAGCGCCGAAACAGCGCTTCTACAAACCGCTCCCGTATGTCAGCGCCGTTGGGTTGCCCGTTTACCGCGGAGTTCAGGAGTTGCATGTATGACTGCGTCGCCAATCCTATCAGCGCCTCTATGCCATCGTACGCTTCGAGGTAGTTGTCCGCATAAAATGTCACAGCCTGATCGTGGTAATCGATTCCCGGGACACCGTCCAATTGGTCGAGCCCTGCCGGTGGAACCGCCCTGAGCTGTGCCTTGATCGGTGTCGTCAGCGTCACTGCTTTGCTGGAAGTCACGTTTTCTATAGCCCTCGCAGCGGCTGTGCGCATTTCTTCATGCACATCTTCGAACGGACGAAGCTCCGCATCGTCTGCCGCAATCGCCGTCTTGACAGTCACGTACTCCAGCCAATCCATCCACGACAGTTGCTCCGCAAGCGTGTTGTCACCCGAGGCAAAGATCACAGGCACCCCAACCTGCCCCCACGCGTAGGCGATGATCTCGGTCTCGTTGATGGACATGTCGTTCAATATCCAATCCATGCCCAGCGTGTACGTATGCGCTCCGAAGCCGCCACCTCCCGTTTTC
>CAYTDU010000136.1:0-7262 GCA_964436395.1 uncultured Gemmatimonadaceae bacterium
CGCTCATAGATAGAACGGTCTCCGTTTGGAAGCCGGTTTCAGTTCGCCACAGGTTCATGATGCTGCGAAGCAGTAAACCCGATGCCAACAGCAACATCAGCGACAGCGCCACCTGAGCTACAACGAGTCCATTTCTGAATTTGGAGACTCCACCTGTGGCACCTCGTTGTCCTCCGACCTTGAGGGTCTCTCCGATGCTCATATTGGTCCCGCGGATCGCCGGTGCAAGTCCAAAGATCGGCACCATGACGAGGGCCGCGGCGAACGTGATGAGCAGTACATTCAGGTCGATCCCGATCGAGTCCAGGCGAGGAAGTGCGGCCGGTGCAAAGTTGCGGAGTGCTTCACCGCCCAGATATGCGACTAGCAGGCCCACACCGCCCCCCACAACTGCGAGGACGAGACCTTCTGTAAGGAGCTGGCGTATCAACCGGGGGCGCGATGCTCCCAACGCGAGCCTGGATGCCAACTCGGACCGCCGAGAGGCTGCGCGCGCCAGGAATAGCGACGCCACGTTTGCACAGGCAACGAGTGGAACGAGGGAGATTAAGCAGGCCAGGATCAGCAAGTTGGAACGAGCAGATCCGAAGAATCGTTCGTGCAGCGGTACCAACGAAACCCAGGTTCCGGCTTTCGCACCGGGGTAGTTCTCGGCGATACTCCGGGCCACCACGTCCATCTGCGCCTGAGCCTGTTGAATTGACACACCATCTCGCAGCCTGCCAAGGACCGCGAAGTTGTTGTTGCCGCGGCCCTGTGCGTAGCCAGCACTCCGTTGCAGAGGGAACCAGACGTCTGTGCCGCTCGGGTAATCGAACTCGGAAGGCATGATGCCCACGACCTGCGCCGGTACGCCGTCGAGCGTGATTGTGTTGCCGAGCACATCGGGATTTCCACCGTATTTTCTCTGCCAGAAACCATAAGACAGAATCGCTACTCCGTCATTTCCGGTCTGTTCCTCTTCAGGCACAAAAGTGCGCCCCATTTGCGGAGCAACTCCGAGCGCCGCAAACAGATTCGCCGATATAGGGTAGGTAAGGACCCGCTCCGCGCCTTCGGCTCCGGTGAAGACGCGTGTGCGCCGGAAGATCATGAAGGTGGCCAACTCTTCGAATGCGTCGGTTCCTTCGTGGTAGTCGCCGTAGTCGGAGTAGGACACGGTGTTCCTCGGCAACTGCTCGCTCATGCCCCATGCCCATACGAGTTGGTCGGGTTCGGGGAAGGGAAGCGGTTGGAGGACCACCGTGTTGAAGGTCGAAAACATCAGGCTCACTGCACCAATGCCGATACCCAGCACCAATACTGCAGCGGTCGCGAACCCAGGGGCTCTGCGAAAGGACCTGGACGCAAAGCGTACGTCACTCCAGAAGTCACTCATCAGGGAACCTCCAGGCTGGTCTACTCGCGACCTTGTGGGCGGCGAGAATAGTGTTCGATAGAGATGCCGGTGAACCACCCGGCGAACGAGGAACCGACCACCCACCATCGGCACCTGACCCCAGTACCAGAACGATGCCCGGCCCGATGATGCCGCTTTCGCCTCGTACATTTCGAGCAGGTCACCGAGCACTGCTTCACGAACGCCACCGCGAGGGAGACACAGCGAGATCAGCGCGACCGCCAGACGCGGTGGAGACGGCCGATTCGGATGAATCACCGCTGCAGCACCTCGTCCAGACCTTCGGACATCCGCATCCATGCCTCGCGCGCGTCTTGCAGTGCGGCCAAACCCTTCGGCGTGACCGTGAGGAATCGCTTGCGTTTACCACCGCGTCCAGGAGTGGGGCCGCCAAGCTCGGACGTAACTAGCCCTTTTCCTTGGAGACGGTCAATCGTGGCAAACAGCGCTCCTGGAGACACCTTCCTCCCGCCGCGTTCGCTGAGTTCATTGAGAACAGTTGTACCGTAGGCGTTGGATTCCAGTTGAAGCACAGCCATCAAGACCATCTGTTCCAACTCGCCAAGGTGTTTTGTTTTTTTCATATCTCCGCCGTGCTGCGTCTCTTCTGCATTGGGTCCAATACTACAATACAGAATTGCTATGCTATCAATACTACAAAAGCGGCTTGGAAGTTTCACAGAAGTCGTGTTTTCGCACAGTGCAGGTTTGTTATTATATTGACTTTGTCGTTTTTATGTACAAGAGAACCGACGTAGGGGTCCGTCAGACTACTCACGAAGCTATGATGATGCCTAGAACAGCACGCCAGCTTGCTCGGCTCGCGACAATCCTCATGGCCGCGGCCGCTCTCGGGTGTACCGACGCACTCGAGTATCCGCAGATCGCTCTTTCGCTCGAAGTGAGCAGCCGAATACCGTTCGGATACATAGGAGGTATTCGGGAGCTCTCAGATCGGCGCGTTGTGGTCGCCGACCCACTGGGCATTGCTCTCGTAACAATGGTTCTCGGTGCGGGAACAGCAGACACAATAGGCCGTGTCGGCTCGGGGCCGGAAGAGTACCGTCAACCCGACCGCGTTCTTGCACTCCCGGGAGATTCCACTCTACTCGTTGATTTGGGAAACTCGCGGCTGTCGGTGCTGGATCCCGACGGTCGTTTTTGCGAGCACTATCCAATCGCTCGGCAGACGGCATCCGGAGGGCAGGCTCTGATCGTGCCACGGTTCACGGATCGATTGGGCAGGCTCTATTTCCTTGCCGAAGGAGCTGGTGGGCACCGCATCGCCAGAGGGGCCGTCGCGAGATTCGACCGTACCACACGGTCGGTTGACACGCTGGCTTTGGTTGCCCTTCCCGACCGCAGTAGGCCCCCTCCGCCAACTGGTGCCGGGCCGGCAATTCCGCCTGACCTGTTCGAGCCCCGAGACGATTGGGCGGTCGCTGAAGATGGAGGAGTGGCAACGGTATCATCGCGCGACTACGCGATAACCTGGGTGCTGCCGTCTGGAAATGTGGTGCGCGGTAATCCGGTATCGGTAGAATCCGTGCGAGTCGAGGATGCGCACAGGGAGGAACTATTGGAGCAGCTCATGGCATCGCAATTGACCATGCGCTCAGGCGGGGAGTCAGGCGGGATTGGAATGTCGCGTGGAGCGGGAGGCGGCCGTATCCCGGATGTGGATCGCATAGAGTGGCCTGAGACTCTCCCGTTGATTCGCCCGGGGCGGGTGGTGGCTACGCCCGATGGTTTCTTGTGGACGGAGCGATATGTCTTGCCAGGTCATACACCTGTGATCGATGTGTTCAATCGTGAAGGTGCGAAGACCGCAGAGATCGCGCTACCCGTCGACCGGAGAGTGGTCGGTTTTGGGGCAGGTACCGTTTACCTGGCTAGGAAGGATGAAACAGGGCTCGAGTGGCTCGAGCGGTACCATCTGCCTAGCTGAGATCGAATCCCCTCAGTCCGCCCGCATCACCTCCACCGGATCGACACGGGTGTAACGAAACACTGGAATCGCGATCGCGAGAGCCGCAGCGGAGAGCAACACCATGGGCGCGGCCACCAGCGTTGACAGGTCTCGAGCGCTCACGCCGAACAGGAGTCCCTCCATCAGCCTACCGGATAGGAGGGCGAATATCATGCCCACGCCGACTCCTATACACACGACCGCGATAGACGAAGAGAACATCCGGCCGCGCACTACGCGCGGTTCCGCTCCCAAGGCCAGCTTGATCCCGATCTCACGAGTCCTGCTGGTCACCGAGTAACTCACCACGCCATAGATTCCCACCGCAGCTAACACAAGAGAAAGGGCTGCAAAGCTGCCCAAGGTGGCGAGAATAAAGGTGCGTTCTCTCAGACTTTCGTTCACGAGCGCATCCATGGTCCGAATGGTGCCCGGGACTGATGGTGCAACTGCCCTCAGCCGTTCTCTTGCCGACTGAACGAGCGCCGTTGGCGACCCCGCCGTGTGGATCACTGCCGTCATGTCCCTCGTGTACCGCGGACGCTGAGGCCAGTGTACGTAAGCCTCCGGTTGATCGCCTTCGCCTCGCCGCCAGTCACGCGCCTCGGCCACGACACCGATTACCGTGAGGTCGTCTTCCATCCAAAAGGGAATGAACTTGATGAGTTGGCCGATGGGATCCTGACCCGGAAACGCGCGGTTAGCTAGAGCTTCGTTGATGACGACCACGGGTGGGGCGTCGGCGCGGTCTTCGGCGGTGAAAACCCTCCCTTGGAGCAGTGGTATGCCCATCGCGGTGAAGTAGTCCGTGTCGACTACACGCCATCCTGAGGAGGTACCAGGTCGATTCGGATCTCTCTGCAGCGGGGCGGGGGATTTGAACACCGGGCCACTCATCATCGATGCCTGCGTTGGGAGGTAACTCACGAACCCGACGGTGTTCACTCCCGGTAAGGCTTGGAACTCGGCCTTGATCTCCTCCAGAAGAATACCGCGGCCTTCATTCGTATTATCTGCGCTACTTCTCAGATCCATTTCCACGGTCAGCACGCCGTCGGCTCTGAAGTTGGTTTGCTCCGAGAGGATTTGCTGAAGGCTCCGCGCCAAGAGGCCGCAGGCCACCACCAACACGACTGCCACGGCTGCTTCTGCGGCAACCATCGCGTTGCCGCCGACTCCGGTTCTGCGCCGCGTCCCACCCCGCTGACCCGCCCCCAATCCTGCACTCCCGCTCAGAGACGACTGCAGCGCGGGGACCAATCCGAAGGCGAGCGTCGTGCCAAGCGTCGCAACGACTGCGAACATAACTACGCGAAAGTCGATGGATACCGACTGGATGCGCGGCAACAGTTCCGTGCCCATCGACCGAACTACACCGAGTGTCAGGTGCGAAAGACCGAGGCCTGCGAAACCCGCCAGGATGGCCAACAAGAGGCTTTCCGCCAACAGCAAGAGAACTAGTCGGGGCCGGCTTGCTCCAACAGCGGTCCGGATCGCCATCTCACGGTCTCGCACAGTACTCCTTGCTAGGAGTGTACTGGCAACGTTGGAGCAAGCGATCAGCAGCAGCATACCGGCCGCTCCCATCAGTAAGAACAGCGGCCGATCCACTTCACCCAGGATCTCTGTTCTGAGAGGCCGCATGGCAACTCCGACACCGACAGTCTCGTCGGGATACGCCTCGCGAATATTGGCGGCAATAACCTGCAATTCTTCCAAGGCGAGCGCAGGTGAGACTCCCGCCGCGAGACGACCAATCGCACGGAAGTTGTGAGAGTCACGCACCCGAAATGGCCTCTGCTCCAGAGGCAGATACACGTCGCCTTCTTCCATCAACTTGAATCCGGGTGGCATCACACCGACGACCGAAATCGTGGTTCCGGAGATTGTAATAGTGAACCCGTCCAGGTCGGTCCGTTCTCCGAAATGGCGCTGCCAAAACTCGTATCCCAGAACGGCGACCGGTTCACCTCCTTCTCGGTTCTCTTCGTAAGAGATTGCCCGTCCCAACCAGGGATACACCCCCAGAACGTCGAAGAACTCACGCGATACACGCAGTACGATTCCACGGACGGGCTCTTCTCCGCCCAGAACGGTTGCCGGTAACGGGAATTGCACCGCCGCGATTCCCTCCATCGTTCTCGACTCCGTGCGCCAGTCGTCGAAATTCGGGAATGACAGGGTGAGTGGGCTCCCGTCGTCCTGAACCTCCTCCAAGAACATCAACTTATTCGAGTCGGGGAATGGCAGGGGCCGGATCAAAACACCGTTCACCAGGCTGAACGCAACTGTCGAGGCACCAATGCCGAGCGCCAAAGTAGATATCGCAACGACGGTGAAGCCCGGGTTCTTGATGAGGTTGCGAGCCGCATACTTGATGTCGCGGAATATGGACTCCACTCCATGGTTTCGCTGCCTGAATTGGCGCCCTTCGGCGCGGCCACCAAAGGCAAACCGAAAGCACAGCCTGAAGGTGTGCACCCAATACCACAGAAACGCGAAGGCTTGGCTTCGCTCGGACCGAATGGAATCATATTCCTCACGGAGATCGCCGCGAATCGACCGCTCGGCTATTCCGTCGGGCAGACAGTGACGCAGGAGTAACTCGGCGAGTCTGGGCGGCAATGCATTGTTGTTTCGCGGCCCGTTCATGATTTCTCCAGAATCTTATCGAGTCCACGGGAAAGATTCGCGACGGCCTGGCGCGAAGCGCGGAGAGCTTTCAGCCCTGACTTAGTGACAACGAAGCGACGACGTGGGAGGCCGCCTCTTTTTGGAGTTGAGTCTTCAATCTCCCACTCGAGGAATCCTTTGTCGCCCAAGCGTTCCAGGGTGGCGTAGAGAGCCCCCCGTGATGTGGGTCGGTCGGCCTGTTCCTCGAGTTCGCGCCTAATGTCGAGCGCACGAGCGTCTTTGTCTAGCTGGCGAACCGCGAGAAGTACGAGTTGCTCAAACTCGCCGAGGTACTGCTGGTCTTTTCGGGCCATGCGATGCCTACTTTCTGGTCGTTGTCTAGAAAGTAGGCACCTCTACGTGATTGATAAAGCTTTGGTTTCAAATCCTTCTGCTGCGCTGGCTGCTCGGTTTTCAACGCCTCGTTGTGAGATACTGGTAAGCGTTCTCGATTGTCCGGAGTGCTCTTCTGGCCATGTTCTGTTCGGTCTCGAGCATCTCATCGATGTCCATGCCTGACTCGCGCCAACCTTGCAGTGCTCTCTCAGACTCGGCGATGATACTGTCCTCTGCCGGCATCAAGATCTTCCAAATGCCGTCACCGCTCTCGTCGACCAGGGCCAGGGTGTTGATGAAGAGTGGACGAACTTCTTCATCGTCCGAGGCAGGGGTCTCGAACTCCTCGTACAGTTCTTGCCGAATTTGATTCGCCGCATCGCACAGTGGCGCAGTTTCGGGACCGTCTGCCTCAGGCGGTGTTTTCCCCACAGGCCAATATGGAACCGTGATGGCGGTTGATGGCTGGCCGAGAATGGTCCACATGGTGCTCAATCTTGCATCTTCGTGAAACAGCACGCCCTGGATGGCGGCGAAAGAAATGGTGGTGTTTCGGTTTATGCTCGAATTGTGGGGGAAATAGCCCCTTTCGTGTCCTTCGATTGTGCCAGTGAACGGTAGGGGTACCAAAGTCCCGTCGGCATTGCCGAAACTGCGAACCTGCGTCTTCACGATTTCCTTGAAATCAATCTTGTCGGTTCGATAAAACTCGATCATCAACTGTTCCGACAGCAGATATCTGTCCATGCTGTATGGCGGGTCGGCTTCAGACCTATCGCCGTTTCGCGCGAAGTTGGTCCGTAGGATATAGCCCTTTTCCGTGTCCGCCGCGTCGTAGCGCCAGAACTCATGCCCTGCGGTTTCGAAAAACGCCGCTGCACCAGT
>CAYTDU010000136.1:7362-10349 GCA_964436395.1 uncultured Gemmatimonadaceae bacterium
CGTCGTAGCGCCAGAACTCATGCCCTGCGGTTTCGAAAAACGCCGCTGCACCAGTTGCATCTATCACGCCGTAGTTTGTGCTGGTTCTCCGGCCCATTTCGTTGGTTTGGTTCAACAGTTCCTCGAACTCGGCCACGGTGGCGCACTCCTTCAGGGCCAGCGCCATGAATTCCCCGTTATGCATCCCTGTGTCACCGGAGGAAAGATCGGAGGAGGCGGTGTTGATGATCGAGAATCCTCTCTCGTTCACGCCCATCCAGGATGACGAATCATTGCCGGCGTTGATTACAGACAAGAAGTCATATGTGCCGGAAGTGTTCCAGATCACTTCATTGTCTGTCCAACTAGCATCTCTGGTTTTCCAAAGGAGAGGCCGCCCGTCAGTGGTCGCGCGTCCGCTCGCCACACCGGCGGTGCATTCTTCGAGAGAATGCTGGGCTGACACTCCATATGAGGGAACAATGAGTAGGGCTGTGACTAGAGCTACCGAACCCGTCAACTCAACGTGCATTTTCTGTCCTTGTCAAAAAGCAAGAGCGAGAATGAGTACTCGCACTATTGCAGCAAACTCTCCAACGTGCCCTTGAGGGGATGGTAGGATAACCATCGTGGGAGTGGGATGAAGCTAGCCTGAGGGCGTACGCAAGTACAACTGCCTACGTGTATGTTCCGTGAAACCGCTGGCTCACCTACTCGGCTCGCAAAGCTTCCACCGGATCGATCTTGCTCGCTCGACGCGCAGGCAGGTACGCGGCAAACAGAGCCACCGCCGCCAGCACTCCAGGCACACCTACGAATGTTACCGGGTCGGTGCCACTAACACCGTAGAGGAATTGTGCGATGAGTTGCGTTAGCCCAGCCGTAAGCGCCAGCCCGATAGCTGCCCCGACCGCCACCAGAGCCATCGCTCCTTTGAGAACCATTTTCACCACTGTGCCCGAATCCGCGCCGAGCGACATACGGATGCCAACCTCGCGCACGCGGCGCGACACCGTGAATGCGACTACCCCGTAGAGTCCCGTACTCGCCAGGACCAATGCAAGCAGGCCAAATACCCCGAGCAGCAGGGCAGCCATTCTCGGAGGGAACAGCATGACCGACAAGTGCTCTGTCATCGTCTTTGAATCCATGATAACGAGCCGCGGATCGACTTCTCTCACCAACCGTCTGAGCTCGCCGACAATCTGAGCTTCGGGTATTCCCCCTCGAGCCACCAACATGATACTGCTGGTGGGATTCTGTGCTCTGGCGAAGTAGATGTATGGTCTGTACTCCTCGCCGATGGTCCATGCCTTGGCGTCTTTCACAACTCCGACCACTTGATATACTCGCTCGTTCCGAGGCGTGATTATCTCACGTCCGATCGGATCCTCTCCCGGCCAATAGCGCCTTGCGGCGGTTTCGCTAATTGCGACCACGGGAGTCGAGCCTTCAACATCTTCACGGCCGATTCCCCGTCCGGCAACGACTGGGATCTCCATCACGTCAAGGTAGGTAGGTGAGATTATGTTGAATGCGATGTTGTGATGGTCTTCTCCTGGGGGCGGATCGACTGCCGGTATGTCGATGGAGCGTGTCTGGAAGGCCATGCCGAGCGGTAGAAGCTCCGCGGTAGCGACTCGGGCGATACCTGGAATCGCAGCGGCGCGCTCCTCCAAAGTGGCCGAGATAACTTCCCACTCATCCCGTTCGATGCCACTCACATCCATCATTCCCCAGAGGATCCCCGCCTCTCGCAGCGAGAAACCGAGGTCGATATCCTGCGCTCCCTTCAAACTACGAATGAAGAGTCCTGCTCCGAGTAGCAGGATCATCGATATCGCAACCTGCGCAACGATTAGCCCATTCTTCAAAGTGAGGCGCCTCTGCTTACCAATACCAGACCCCACGTCGTCTTTCAAGGTGGGAGCCACGTCGGGCTTCGTGGCCTGCAAGGCAGGAAGCAAACCGAACAACAGACCGGCCAAGACGGCAACGCACAGTGTGAAAATCAGGACGGTCTGATCGAGTCCCACGTCGAGGTTGATTGGTACTGGAATCGGCGGTTGAAATCCCACCAACGCACGAATCAGCCAGTGCGCCAGCAGGAGCCCGGCGCAGCCACCGATCAGGCTGAGCAAGACGGTTTCGGTGAGAAACTGTCTCACCAGCTGAGATCGACGGGCGCCAAGCGCCAGCCGAATCGCGATTTCCTTTTTGCGATCAGATGCACGGGCAACGAGAAGTCCGGCGAGGTTGGTGCAAGCAATGAGCAGTACGAGCCCCACAACGGTCATTAGCATCCCGGCTACCGAATACAGAACCGTGTCGACCAGGGGGTGAATCGCGACGTCTTTGGTGGGAAGCAGGTTGAACTCACGACCTTCCCAATCGTCCGGATATGCTTGCTGTAGTTGTGCCGACAGAGTGTTGAGAGCTACCCGCGCGCGTTCGATATCAACATTCGGCCTGAGGCGCGCCTTGATGAAGGTGCTGCGGTTGCCGCGTTCGTTGAGAAGGTCTCTGTTGACCCCGAACGATGGCAGCGACGGAGCCATCATGTACGGAATCCACATGTCCATACTGAAGCCTGGCGCCGTGAAACCCTGGAACTCCTCGGCACCGACACCAACCACAGTGAATGAAAGGCCCCCTAGGCGAATCGTCCGACCAACTACTGAGGAATCGCCGCCGAATCGCTGCTGCCAAAAGTCGTATCCCAGAACCACGACGGGATGAGTGCCGATTGTCTGGCCTTCTTCCGGTACGAAGTACCGGCCCACTGCTGGTTCGAGACCAAGAAGTGAGAACAGGTTATGAGATACTACCTCACCCCACACCGGTTCGGTCGTTTCCTCGGTCTCGTATCTCGCGAAGAATGCTTCGTAAGCTGCCACACCACTGAAAAGGTCGGTTCTCTCGCGAAGGTCGGCGTAGTCGGGATAGGACGAGACACTATATGGGTAGTTGTTCGGTGGTCCGTCGCTGGTGTACACCTCAACCAGCTC
>CAYTDU010000137.1:0-10345 GCA_964436395.1 uncultured Gemmatimonadaceae bacterium
CGGTCTCGTCGCTACCGATCTAGTGCTCGCGCCGGCGATCCCAAGCAACACAGCACGCGCCGGTGGAGTGGTATTCCCAATTCTGCGCTCAGTTGCTCGGGCATACGGCAGCCTACCCGAGGATGGAACCTCACGCCGTGTAGGTGCCTTCCTGACCACTGCTGCATTTCAAGGCACTGTAATAACGAGTGCCATGTTTCTCACTGCGATGGCCGCCAACCCACTGGCCGCTCAACTCGCTGGAGACCTTGGCGTGAAGATCACTTGGGTGCGATGGGCTGTTGGTGCATTGGTACCGGGGCTCACCAGCATCGTCGTGGTACCATTTGTCCTTTACAAACTCTACCCGCCTGACATCAAAGAAACTCCTGAGGCATCCGACCTGGCCAGGAGTGAACTCGAGACAATGGGCCCCGTGAAGCGCAGCGAATGGACCATGCTCGCGGCTTTTCTGCTGCTCCTCCTTCTTTGGATATTCGGATTGCAGCTCTCGATACACAGTACAACCACGGCGATGGTCGGACTCGCCGTGTTACTGCTCACCCGCGTATTGACCTGGGACGATGTCTTGACTGAGAAGGGAGCTTGGAACACGCTGGTGTGGTTTTCGGCACTAGTGATGATGGCGTCCTACCTCACACAACTGGGGCTCATTCCATGGTTCAGCCAGACGGTTGGGGACGTATTCGGGCGTGTCGGCTGGCTGCCGGCCTTCGTGGGACTCAGCCTCGTGTATTTCTACAGCCACTATTTCTTTGCGAGTTGCACGGCACACGTGAGTTCGATGTATGCCGCCTTTCTGGGTGTGGCGCTGGCGGTCGGTACCCCCCCGCTGCTCGGCGCATTGGTGCTCGGTTTCTTCAGCAATCTGTTCAGCGGCATGACACACTATGGAACGGGGCCTGCACCGGTACTCTTTGCCGCCGGTTACGTGGACGTTGCGGATTGGTGGCGGCTCGGCGCGATTGTCAGCGTGGTCAACATCCTCATATGGATGGTTATCGGAGGAGCATGGTGGAAGTTGTTGGGGTATTGGTAGAGAACTAGATCAAGGTACCGTGAAATCGCCAGTACGCCCATCGAGAGTGATCCGCGGCAAAGGAGCCACTCGAACCAATAGGCGGCGTGCAGTACGCGTCACGAAGCCCGGTCGTTCGATCTGTGCAGACTCTCCGTGATCGCCTTTTAGCCACGCGAACACTTCATCAACATCTGAGTCAGACAACGTCCGCGCGTTTACGGTAGCCGCGTAGTAGTAGCGGCCCGATCCTTCAGGATCTAAGAACTCAATGCGGTAACGTTGTTCCACCCGCGCACGCAGATCGGCAAGTGAAGAGAACTGTTCAGTCAACCCTCTCGCTTCTACAATCCATATCTCTCGAACCGGATCGCGGTACACGACATACTCCACCGTGTAGTCATTCTCCGTACCGTCGAACCAGCCTGAACGCGAATTGCGGAGCGCGACGTAGAATTCCACGTAGAGCGGAAAGCCCGACTCCATCGCATTGATGAATCTTCTATCCGACAAAAGGTCTCTGACACCGATCTCAACGTCTGGGACATCATCTGTCGGAACGAGTTCAACCTCGATTTCCGGGCGCACCTGTGCGTATGCCGCGGTGTACGCAAAAACGCAGCAGATGAGCGAAATGATCAGGCGGACTACCGCAATTCGCTCAAGGTCTTTCACGATTGGGCACAGATCGAAGCGATTTCGCCCCCCTGCAAAAAATCAGAATCTGCGGTGCAGCCGGAAGGTGAATCGCACCCCCTCATCCGATGTAATCGCCTTGGCCGCATAAACCGCCATACTACCGAATTCCACCCCAGCGCCTATGTCGAACTCCAGATCACCAATGTCGTTGTCGTGCAACCAGCCGGTACCGGCATCGCTGAACACAACCAGGCTCGGGCCATCAAACCAGAACCAGTCGTCCCAGTCATCCCATCCCCAAAAATCGCCGGAGCGCCAAGACCCTCCCCACGAATCGGGTGGTCTGCGTGTACGCCACGAACGTCTGCGAAAGGAGAGATCCGCGCGATATTCGGCCTGGAAGAGAAGCACGTTGTCGCACAGAGCAGGTTCTGCAGGGATCAGGAAGGCACCATTACAGGTGAAAGGTCGAAAACCGAAGCCGGGCATTACGTGGCCGATCGACAGGCGTCGCTGCACCGGCAACGGATCGTTCTCACCAATGGTCCCTGCAAAAACTCCTCGCAAACTGAGCTGACCGGACCACCCGACTCTCTCATAGCGTCTCAGATCCAAGAAGAACCTATCGTACATATAGTCACCGTCGACTGGCAGCGGATCTCGGATCGAGAGTGGCAACACTCGGTCGACGACGTTGTCACTCATACCGCGTTCCCATTCCGCACTGAAAAACCAGCCGGAACCGTCATAGCGTCTGGAATATCTCGAATCGTATTCTGCTGACGCCGAGAGAATCGTAAAGTCACCTTCGTCGATGTCGGGGTTTTCGCGCCACTCTTCACTGCGCCTGCTAAGTGTCCATGGATCTCTCGCCTCCACAGACGTTTGCTCCTCCCGAGCGTACGCGCCCGAGAAAGTCAATTCATTGACCGGGCGGATCGTGGCATATGCCGACCATCCACGCGTCATGTAGTAGTCACGGTAGTCGCGATGCAATAGGAACGTCGCAAAGCCAACTTCATCGTCATTCAACTGCCAGTCTTCAATCGGTGCGATCACGTCAAACACGCGTCCACCCAACGTGAGTGCTCTGGAGCGTCCAAACTGCATTTCAGCGTTGACGGTGTAGCCGACATCACGCCTGGACAGAGAACTGTCGAACACCTCTTCGGGGTTGGCGGCAGTACGGTAGATACCCAACGCCTCCAAGTGCAGTCGATTGTACCAATTATTTCCCCATGTGAGACTGGGGCCAAAGTGAATCGGTAGGCCTTCGACCCTGTTGTACGAGGGTCCGACACCAATCTCTATCGATGCATCTGTGCTGCCGAACCTCGGACGACGGCGTGTTACCACAGGCACTCGGACACGATCGGTTCTCCGTTCCATCAGATCGAGTTCGTCACCGACTCGGCGAATATCCACCGCTAGCCGATACCTTCGAGTAACTCCTCTTACGCGAGCCCCCGCATCCCTGTCGATACTGCCACCCACCAGTAGAATGTCCCCGTCTACTTCAGCGGTGGGCTTGAGCCTCACGTCGGCATCTATGGCAACGAGGTCACCCTCGATGATTCCATAGACAATGAGGCGTCCATCAAACACACCTACGTCGCCATCAAGGACCTCGTTTCTTCCGAAGGTAGCAGACCCGAAGATCCTGGTGGTGGCAGAACGATTGAATATTCGAACGGCTCGTGCGGCCGCACGGTAGCTCTCTTGGTCATCGTCGCCGGGTCGGATCACGACGACGGGATCTTGTGCCCGCACTACACCGAGCGGACTGGACGCCAGCACTAGAAGCAAGACCAAGGAAATGCGCATCCGGCCCATCAGCAGCAGGGCAAGCAGCAGTAGGCCCCGGACAATCAGTCTAACCATCTCACCCTCACATATCTGACAAGCTCACTCGTACCTCGACTCAACTTCAGCCTCCCAATCAAGCAGAGTGTGTGCCAAATAATTCAAGATGGTTAAGTGATTGTGGTTACACAGGTTACGAGTGCATCTCTCGCAATGCGACCGACGTAGAGCGTGTCACTTAGACACATTAGTGTCTTTTTGTCCGATTCCGAGCCGCTTCATTCGGCGGTAAAGGTTCGCGCGATCTGTGCTCAACCTGCGAGCAGCATCGGCAATGTTCCCCTGAGCCTCTGCGATGGCGTTTTCAATGAGGAACGCCTCATACGCTTCCAGATCGCGGTTCAGAGAACCTGTAGTTGGAAGACTGGGTTTGACGGAGCTAAGTGCCGGTGCGATGCCGAGAACACAATCAACGTCGCCGCGACCGATTGACTCGCCAGTCCCTACTATTGCAAGCCGTTCGACCACGTTAGCCAGTTCGCGCACGTTTCCAGGCCAGGCGTGAGTCTTCAGTCGTTCCAATGCTTCCGATGCAAACACTGGTGCAGGGCACCCACAGTGCACCGCCGACACGTTGGCCAGATGCTCGACTAATTCCCGGATATCTTCGGTGCGTTCACGGAGCGGGGGCACGTGGATGGGAAATACGTTCAAACGGTAGTACAGATCTTCGCGGAATCTGCCGACCGTAACCTCCGCTTGGAGATCCTTGTTCGTGGCTGCCACGATTCGTACGTCCACACTGCGCCCCTGTTCACCCCCGACTCTCTCTATCACCCCCGTCTCGATTACACGCAGCAGTTTGGCTTGGACGTCCAGGTCCAGCTCACCGACTTCATCCAAAAAGAGCGTGCCGCCGTCTGCCAATTCGAACCGACCTCTACGTGGTTCCGACGCACCCGTGAACGCCCCACGTTCGTGCCCAAACATCTCACTCTCTACGAGTTCCCTAGGAATGGCTGCGCAGTTCACACACACGAGAGGTCGCTCGGCACGCGGACTCAAGCCGTGAATCGAACGCGCGACGAGTTCCTTACCCGTTCCCGACTCCCCTGACACCAAGACACGTGCCGGAGTTGGCGCGACCTGCTGGATCAGCGATCGGACCTCTTCTATCGCGTTGCTGGACCCCACAATCGCACTGGGATCTGCCAATTCCTCTCTGAGCGCCCTGTTTTCTGCGCGAGCACGGTAGAGGTCAAGGGCTGCGCGAACCGCGACCAGAACGCCCTCTGCACTCAACGGTTTTTCAAGGAATTGGAACGCTCCGAGTTGAGTTGCACGCACCGCATCGTGCAGCGTGGCCTTTCCACTCATCATGATCACGACCTGGCCAGGACATGTCTGCTTCAGCTGCTCCAGTACTTCTATTCCGCCAGGTCCGGGAGGCATGACCAGATCGAGCAACACCACATCCGGATCCCACCGGGTGCACGTCTCGAATGCTTCCGTCCCACTACCGGCTTCAGACACTTCGAAGGTCTGGTCCTCGAGCACTGCACGCAGCATGCGCCTGATGTTCGGTTCGTCATCTACGATGAGGATTCGGCCTGACATTCTATCTCCGGAAGTGTCACGATGAAACGGGCGCCCCCGCCAACTGCGTCTTCTACTTCAACATCACCGCCGTGAGCCATCACTGTCTGGCGGACTATCGCGAGTCCAAGCCCAGTACCCAGCTCTTTTGTAGTGAAGTAGGGTTCAAAGATCCTCTCTCTCAGGTCTGGAGCTATCCCTGGGCCGCGATCGGCTATCTCAATGCGTACCCACCTCCCCTCATCATCGACAGTACGACTTGCCGAGAAATCGACCCCGGAGGATTGGCTTGCCTCAACCGCATTGCGCAACAGGTTCTGCACAGCGCGGCGGAGCGGTTCAAAGTGACCATGAACGGTCAGCCCAGGCTCGAGTTCTTGTCGCACGGGGCAATCTGCAGGAATTGACGAGGACACGATGCCCTCGATCATTTCGTTCACGTCAATGAGCGCTTCAGGTCCTTCAGGTAGACGCCCAAAGTCCGAAAACTCCTGAGCCAACAGCTCCAGGCGTTGCGTTTCGTCCTCCAGGACCCCCACCGCCACGTTGCTCGCATTATCCGAACCGGTTTTCGACTTCGAGAGCTGCTCTATCGCGAGGCGAACTGATGTCAACGGCCCCCGCATCTCGTGCGCTACCTGACGAGCGGTCTCGCGGAACGCCTGCAGGCGCTCCCGCTCGATTTCCTGCTCCTGGACCTTCGTGAGGGCCGCAGACATCTCACTCAGCGCATTCCGCAGTGCATGGAATTCTGGAGCGCCCCGTCCCTCCGTGTGTCTAGGCAAGGGCTTCCGTTGCTCAATTCTTCTGACCCAGTTCGTGAGTTCTTCTATTGGTGCGGAAACGTATGCGGACCAACGTCGGGCGAGTATTACGGAAATCGCCACAACCGCTACCGCAATCACAAGCGCGAGGATGCCGGCAGCACCGGCGGCAACCCTACTGAGCACCTCGGCTCTGCGCGCCATTGCGGTGCGATCGGCCAGAGTTTCAGTATGTGCTTCCAACGCAGAGTTCGCCTCAGCGCTGAGTTGCGTCGTATCGATCGCCGCGAGCAAATCGCGGCCGCTTTCAGCGATATCGTCAATCGCCGCGCGGGCGCCCGTCGAGGGATCAACAGAGCGTATTTGAAGGGCCAGCACCACCAGCGCAGCAGCCAAAGGAATGGTTCCCAATGCCAGCAGGCCGACAAAAAGCCGGTGTCGAAAGGACAGGCGCATGTTCGCGTTTCAGCTCAGTTGGGTCGGGGCACCTCGACGAGTCGACCGAGCAGGGTCTGTAACACGGACGCGGAAACCAGAGCACGAGCTTCAACAGAATAGCCGCTGAAGCTAATTATCGCCGCTGTCGTGTCACCGGCCAGGGGCAATAGTGTCATCTCTCCGGAACCTGGGGCGGTGGATATTTCTTCTCCGTAATACACTGCCGAAAGTGTGAGCAGCTCCCCGGTACCCAGAGTCTGCGTGACGCGATAGCCTGCACGGCCGTCGACCTCAAACTCCGTATTCGAGTCGATATCGAAATCCTGAACCATGACGCCTTGGCTGGGTGGAATTTCCGGCTGAGCCAGTTCCGCGATCGTGTCTCCACGTACGACTGCTTCATCCGCCGGCTGAGAATCGACAGCCGTTTCCACTTGCACTATCGAATCGGCCGCTGCCGGTTGGGATGAGTCTTCCACCGCCGCGACGGTTCTTGGCGAAATCGCTGTCGGTTCCGCATCGTCGAGGTTCGGCGAGTTGTCGACGACATGTTCAGCCACAGTTGAGTCTTCGAGATCAGGTCCGTCCGTGAGCTCAGAATCAGCGGGAGACGTGCTGGGCGCAGGTTGGCTGCCCTCCTGGTTACCGCCCCCACCTCCGAGCGGAATGACATCGAATAGCACGAGACTCAGCCCGATCACCACCACGACGGCGGCGCTCCCCAACCCAATCCACACCGCTTTTGGTTGGTTCCGCCTCTTCTCGGCCTCGCGGAACAGGACCTGCCGAGATGCCCGAGGTGTCGCCATCGGTACAGACGGGCGGTCTTCAACCCATTGTATCTCATCATCCGTCTCACCTGCGGCAGGTGTTTCCAGCTCTTTTTCGCCCGTCGTCTCGCTCTCTCGATCCCCAATCGATTGGATTTCGGGTTCTGTCTGGTCTAGTTCTTCCGCCGCAGGCTCCGGTTCCTCGTGTGTTTCGCCGACTTCGTCCATTTGTTCTGCGGCCGTCAGGCTCATCGTCGCTTCCGGGTCTGAGTCCGACGAGGCAGTTCCTTCCATCGCAACGGTTTCCACCTCTTCTACGGCCTCTTTCGACTCGGTGATGTCGTCGCGGCCCTGGGCCCGCGCATATTCGTAGCGACCACCCAACTCGAGCAACATCTCCAGAGCTGGTTTCATCTGCTCCTCAGAACTATCACCCAGTCCTTCGAGCACCAAAGCAGCTTTGGGAAGTTTTAGGCGTTCACAATATTCGAGGAGGACCAGGCGGGCATCTGCCAGATGTTCCCGCTCGATCATCAGACGCACCAGCCTCAGGAAGACGTGGGTCCTGCCCGGGTTCACCCTGAGAATTTTGATGCATAGCGCTATGACGCTCTTGGACGACCCATAAGCGGCATACGCGTTCGCCGCCTTTTCATAGTGTGAGATCGCGTTGCTCGAATCATTCAACTTCAGCGACAGGTCACCGGCTTTTACATAGAGAGGTAATTCCCGCCAGATGTCGGGAGTCCCCTCCAACTCCGCAAGGACCTTTTCGTAGAGTTCGAGCGCTGCCTCGGTTTCGCCCTGCTGCTCGAGCGCACGCGCTTGCTGTTTCTGCTCATCGACGTTCACTAATCCGCCTCCACAGCCCGGTGTGTCAGTTGCGGTTTGGCTGTTGGCTACAAACTACATGGCGGAGCCAGGGGGGGAAGGGGGGGTGAATCATGATTGCAGATTTCAGAATCTAGAGTGCAGATTTGAGATTATACGGCGCAATGCCTATCTAGGTTCCCTGTTCTGCATTCTGCACTCCGCACTCTGCAAACATTCTCGTTCATCCTCTCACTGCCCAACGCAAGATGTTGCCGAATTTTGGTGGGGTACCCTGCATGAGCAAACCAACCCGGAAAACTCGTCCTCCCACCCATACAAATAACAGCGTAGTCACCAATACACCGGCTAGACCAACCCATGGCTGCCATACGGGCACACCAACTGCCGAACTCTGGCGGAGGAGCATTAGAAAGGGCGTGAACAGCGGGAACAGCGACAGGCTCGTGGCGAATGTACTCTGCGGCGCCATGATGACCGGCATCATCACGAACATGGGGATCATTACCGGTAGCATTGCCGGGAACGCGAGAGATTGCGCTTCTGAAGCATCGTTGCAAGCTGAACCCAAAGCGGCCTGCAGCGCCCCAACCATGAACACGGCCGAAATCAGATAGACAAAAAACCAAGGCAAAACGTCGAACGGAACATATTGCGCAACGTCATAGTGGCGAACAGCCCAGGTGCCGAGCGCGACATAGAAGATCGCAGCCGTGAGCGAGACACTCACTCCGCCTATGAGCTTGCCCATCATAAACTCGAACGGTTTTACCGAACCGAGCATCACCTCGGCTATGCGCTGTGATTTCTCTTCCATGACAGAATTCAGCTGCGGCACCGCACCCATCATGATCATTACGAACATCAACATTAGCATAGCAATTGGCGGAAGAATGGTGCCAAGTTCATTGCTGCGTTCCGCAGCGCTGATCTCGCCCGTCTCTGCGTCAATCGAAACGAGGCCATGTGGCTCGGGAGAGATGTAGTCGAAGAGATCCGGCACGGCTTCGTCGGCTATTCCCGCGTCAGAGAGACGCAACCGGCGGAGAGTTTCATTCAAAGGCCCGCCCAACCACCCGCGCACATCGTCTATGGCAGCGTTCTCACCGTAGTAAAGGATCCGCGCCGATTCACGATCTGTTCGAGGATGCAGCACACCTGGACCGATTTCCAAGAAGGCATGCAACTGTCGGTCTCGAACCCTATTAGAAAGCACCAGCCTCTGCGCATCGGGGTTTGTCTCGCTTGGAGCAACCGTCTCTATCGTGTACGCGGGCCGGACCTTCTCGCCGTTTTTTTCATCGAACACAGTGGCAGCATTGCGCCGTTCGGCCGCCGAGCATAGGGCTTCCACCAGCATTCCAGACCGATCGATCACCGCAATGGTTTTGTCCGTTGTGTCGATCCGGTCCTTGGTGAGAGCCATGACGATGCCGCTCGCACTCATTAACACAGGTGCAACAACCAAACCGATAACGAAGCCCTTGGTGCGTACCGTGGACTTGTACTCACGCCATGCCACCTTCAAGACCTTACTCATCGCTCGACTCTTCCGCTTCAGGCCCAGCAATTCGAACGAAGATGTCGTGCAGGGAAGGTCGCGTCAGCTCAAAGCTAGAAACTCGCGTTCTTGCCATTATCTGAGAAACGACTAGCTGAGGATCGACATCCCGTGTGACACGCAGTTCCTGCAGCTGACCAAAGTCGTTCACCTTCTCCACTCCATCAATGCCGCTGAACGCAGAAGCGCCGTTTTCGGTCCTGATGCGAATCGTGTCGCTGCCGTACCGGTCCTGAATCGCGGCGAGCGTGCCGTCCAACACTTTCTTCCCTCGGAAGATCATGAAGATGAAATCGCACATCTTTTCAGCCACACCCATGTCGTGAGTGCTGAGGATGACGGTGGTTCCTTTCTCTCTCAGCGAGAGTACGGCTTCTCGAATTACGTCGGCATTGACCGGGTCGAGGCCGGTGAACGGTTCGTCCAAAATCACCAACTCAGGGTGGGACACCACCGTCGCAATGAATTGGACCTTCTGGCTCATTCCCTTGGAAAGAACATCGACTTTCTTGTCGGCCCACTCCAACAGATCGAGTCTCTCGAGCCAACGACCGACCTCCTTTCGAACATCCCTGCCACTCTTCAACCCACCGTAGAACTCCAAGACCTCCCGCACTTTCATCTTCTTGTAGAGTCCGCGTTCCTCCGGGAGGTACCCGATCCTGTCGGTACACGCCCCGACGAGCTGCTCCCCAAACACCTGGATTGTACCGGAATCCGGGTAGAGGATGTTCATGATCATCCGTAGTGTGGTTGTCTTTCCTGATCCGTTCGGACCGATGAATCCGTACACGCTGCCACGCGGGACTTCGAGTGACAGACCGTCCACTGCCGTGTGAGTCCCAAACGTCTTGGTTACTTCATCGATAACGACCGTCTTCATAGACCTTTCCGAGCTCTCTTTTCCCAAGAGTTGCGCGCCACT
>CAYTDU010000138.1:0-4930 GCA_964436395.1 uncultured Gemmatimonadaceae bacterium
CGATGACGAGAAGGAAACAGGACGGAGTTCATAAGTGGCGATCGAGAAGCCTGGTCGACTGAAGAAGCAGCTGACGCTGTTCGACGTTTACGTAATCTGCACCGGCGCCATGTTCAGCTCCGGCTTTTTCCTGTTGCCGGGAATAGCGGCCTCGAGGGCGGGCCCGTCAGTAGTACTCGCGTACTTCATATCGGGCCTGTTAATCGTTCCTGCGATGCTGAGCCAAGCCGAGTTGGCGACTGCAATGCCACGAGCGGGCGGTGCCTACTACTTCCTCGATCGTACCTTGGGACCATTGATGGGGACAGTAGGCGGCATAGGTACGTGGTTCGCTTTGATGCTCAAAAGCGGCTTTGCGTTGATCGGAATGGGAGCATACATCTCGATCTTCCTCGATGTCCCGTTCAAACCGGTAGCTGTTGCGTTCGCAATCGTCTTCGCCGCTCTGAATATCATCGGTTCCAAGGAGTCGAGTGGGCTCGTGCGTGTTCTAGTATTCGCGCTCCTCGCGATCTTGGCGTTCTTCCTCATCGATGGTTTGGTTGCGGTTCTTTCCAGGGGTGTATCCGAAGTCCACCGGGAGCAGTTCGTGCCGTTCATGCCGGGGGGAATCGATGGGCTGCTTGGAACGATAGGACTCGTGTTCATCTCCTATATGGGACTCACAAAGGTTGCGAGTCTGGCTGAGGAGATCAAAGACCCCGATCGCAATATCCCTCTTGGTATGACCCTGTCGCTCACAACAGTCATCGGCATTTACGTATTTGGCGTGTACGTGATGGTCGCGGTACTCGACCTGGAAGACCTGAGTCAGAGCTTGACTCCCGTGGCAGATACGGCTGGCAACCTATTTCGTTGGCTTCCGGGGCAAGTGGGGACCTTCGTGATTGTCGCAGCTGCGGTCGCCGCGTTCGCGTCGATGTCGAACACTGGAATAATGGCAGCCTCGCGGTACCCCTTGGCAATGGCGCGAGACCACTTGATGCCAATGAGCCTCGCGACGCTCGGGCGATTCCGGACTCCGACCTTCTCGATAATACTGACCACCACCTTCCTGATTGCGTTTCTGCTGCTACTAGACGTGGAGGGGGTCGCCAAACTCGCGAGTGCGCTTCAACTCGCAATATTTGGGCTCATCAACATCGCCGTGGTGGTCATGCGCGAGAGCCGGATCGAGAGCTATGATCCTGGTTTCCGCTCTCCCTTGTACCCATGGATGCAAATATCAGGGATACTGGGGCCATTGATTCTGATCGCCGGAATGGGCTGGCTGCCTTCTCTCTTCACTATGGGCGTAGTGACCGCTAGCATCGCGTGGTACAACCACTACGCACGCGGCCGACTCGAACGGAACGGCGCGATATACCATGTGTTCGAACGTCTGGGCCGCCGCCGGTTTGCGGGATTGGACAGAGAACTTCGGGATATCATGAAGGAAAAGGGTGCCCGCGCGGCGGACCCGTTCGATGAGGTTGTCGCTCGCGCGTTTACGATGGATCTCGACAACCAGATCACCCTCACCACCATTATCAGGGGGGCATCGGAACTACTGGAAAGCCGACTCCCGGTCTCAACAGAATATCTGGTGGAGGGTTTCACGCGCGGTGTCTATGGTTTTGGCACGCCGATCTCACAGGGTGCGGCACTCTTGCACATGCGTCTGCCCGACCTCGACTCGTGCGAGCTCGTAATCGCCCGCTGTGGAGCTTCCCTGCTCGTGGATGCCGACGACGAAGGCCTGCAGCGTCAAGCGGCCGAACAGCCGATTCACGCTGTGTTCTTCCTCGTCAGTGGCGAGCATGATGCAGGCCGTCACCTTCGTATTCTCGCTCAGCTCGCGGGAAGAATCGAAGCAGATGGGTTCATGGAAGAATGGCTCGAGGACCGCAACGACCAAGAGCTCAAAGAAACACTGCTACGCGACGATCGGTTCTTGTCTCTGCAAGTCGTTTCCGGACACAGGACTGAAGAATTGATCGGTCACGCACTCAATGAGCTACGGATGCCTGAAGGGACTCTCATTGCGTTGATTAGGCGATACGGAGAGACCCTTGTGCCCAGAGGCCGGACAGTGCTTCGTGAAGGTGACCGCCTCACCATAATCGGATCGCCCGGTAGCATCAGAGCGGTCGCCAATCAATATCAAGACAAACCAGAAGACTAGAGACGCGAGTTGATTCAGCTCAGTCAGTTTCCAGGAGTTGCCGATGAGAAAAGCCCATATGCTTGTTGTGTTGGCCATGTTTTTACCGCTGACTTTGCAGGCCCAGGATCGCTTGACAGGTAGACCGTTCGCCACCCGGTCCGAGGTTGTTGCGCGCAACGGAATGGCGGCCACGAGTCAACCGTTGGCCACACAGGCCGCTATACAGATGTTGAGGCAGGGCGGGACCGCGGTGGACGCCGCCATTGCCGCGAACGCCGTTCTCGGACTGGTCGAGCCTACAGGCAACGGCATAGGCGGCGATCTCTTCGCCATCGTCTGGGACGCAGAGGCGAGGCAACTGTACGGCCTCAATGCGAGTGGTAGATCACCTAAATCACTCACCCTCGAGGAGTTTCGCCGCCGGGGTCTCGAGAAGATACCAGCCTACGGGCCACTCCCAGTGTCGGTGCCGGGTGCAGTTGACGGGTGGTTTGAGTTGCACGGTAGATTCGGGCGTCTCCCCATCGACCAGATTCTGGCGCCGGCAATCGAATACGCTCGCGAAGGATTTCCGGTATCGGAAGTGATCGCCGCCGCATGGAACGGAGGTGCACGGAATCTCCAGGAATGGCCTGGGTTTGCTGAAGTGTACATGCCCGGCGGGCACGCTCCAGCAAAGGGCGAAATTTTCCGAAACCCATACCTGGCCAACACGTTGGAGACAATCGCGAGGGAAGGCAGAGATGCGTTTTACAGGGGGGAAATAGCCCGCACGATCGACGCGTACATGGAGCGTGTAGGTGGCTTCCTCTCCTATGAAGATCTGGCAGCCCATACATCGGAGTGGGTAGATCCGGTTTCCACAACCTATCGCGGTTACACCGTTTGGGAGCTCCCACCTAACGGACAAGGAATCGCCGCACTCCAGATGCTCAACATTCTCGAAGGTTTCGACATTGCATCGATGGGGTTCGGCAGTGCCGAGTATCTGCACGTTATAGCCGAAGCAAAGAAGCTGGCATTCGAGGACAGAGCCAAGTTCTACGCAGACCCGGACTTCAACGAAATCCCCGTTGACTGGTTGATCTCCAAGGATTACGGAAACCAACGTCGTGCGCTCATCGATCTAAATCACTCCGCCACACAATACGAGGCCGGAGATCCGATCCTCGACAACGGAGAGACGATTTATCTCACCACGGCGGACGGCGAAGGAAACATGGTATCGCTGATCCAGAGCAACTACCGCGGCTTGGGGTCGGGTATGACACCCGACGGGCTCGGGTTCTGCCTGCAAGATCGAGGGGAGCTATTCACCCTCGAGGAAGGGCACTTCAACACCTACGAACCCGGCAAGCGTCCATTTCACACCATCATCCCTGCATTTGTGACCAAAGACGGGGAGCCGTTCATGAGCTTTGGAGTCATGGGCGGGGCAATGCAACCCCAGGGCCACGTCCAGATCTTGGTGAACATGATCGACTTCGGCATGAACCTGCAGGAAGCCGGCGATGCGCCGAGAATGCGCCACACGGGATCGTCACAGCCGACCGGTGAGGTGATGACCGACGGCGGAGTCCTCAACCTCGAATCGGGCTTCTTGCCGGAGACGCTCCAGGCGCTCACTGCCATGGGTCACACGGTACGCCGCGGCCGAGGCGGCTTTGGCGGTTACCAGGCAATCATGTGGGATGCCGTCAACCGCGTGTACTTTGGAGCGTCTGAGTCCAGGAAGGACGGCCACGCGGCAGGGTACTGACAACGCCACCCGGGCTTCCTGTATACCCACCCCTCTTCTCTACTGCACCCCGCCCCGGGGCGGGGATGCAGTGGAGCAGAGGTACAGCAGAACCACATTGCCGCAGCTATTGGCGCTCAGGAACCGGCGGAGCCTGGTCAACTGGTATGGGCGAATGATATGGTTCTCCGCCAGTTCGCTCCAGGTAGTGAGCCCTCGCTCTCTCCAGCAAATCGGCATCAGTGAGCATGTCTAAGCCCATGGCCGCAATGACCTTGGCCGCCGTGACGGTAGCGCGCACGGACCCGTCCGTACCGTGCGAGGCAGTCGCGGCCCAGCTGTGCCATGGAATACCGGCCGCCGCGGTGGTCATGCTGAAGCCAACGGTGGGCGTTATGTAGCTAACCTCGGCAACGTCGGTGGAGCCACCAGATGGGGGCTCTTCTTCGCCGGCGAGCGGTTTGATTTCCTGCACGAGGCCAACCTCTTCGATGCCGATGAATCTCTGGAGCTCATAGGCAAACTCTTGATCCTCCTCAGTAAATGGTGGAGGCCCGACCAACTCGAGATTAGCCTGCATCGCTTCCTGGAGGGGACGGTTGAGAAGAGTTTCGTGCACGCCGGTAGTGAGAAAGACCTCGTGAGTTGTGCGCGTTGCGAGAGCCGCTCCCTCCGCAATCTTCAGGATCCAATCGTAGTACTCTTCCACCTCGTCACGATTCACAGCTCGCACGTAATACCATACCTTCGCATAGTCTGGAACCACATTGGGAGCCTCGCCGGCAGATGGCATCACGTAGTGAATACGCGTTGTCGGTTTCACGTGCTCGCGCATCATGTTTACGCCGTAGTTCATCATCTCAACCGCATCGAGTGCGCTTCTTCCATTCCACGGATCGGCCGACGAGTGCGCCGATTGGCCGAAGAACTCGACCGTGAAGTTGTTGAGCGCCCGCCCCGGTTGGTTCTTCGTCTCGATATTGGTGCCAGGATGCCATTCTATGGCCGCGTCCAGATCGTCAAACACTCCCGCCTTGGCCATGTAG
>CAYTDU010000138.1:4940-10341 GCA_964436395.1 uncultured Gemmatimonadaceae bacterium
GTAGACTTTGCCCACAACGGTCTCCTCGGCGGGCGTCCCGTAGAGGCGAACGGTACCTGTGATGCCATGTTCTTCCATGGTCCGTTTCAATGCGATCGCAGCGCCGATAGACGCGGCACCGAAGAGGTTGTGCCCACATCCGTGACCGTCAGGATTGCCGTCCTCACGTTCCACTCTGCGAGGAACTTTCGCGTTGCCGTTGCCCGGCAGCGCATCGTATTCGGCTAAAATGCCGATTATTGGAGATCCGCTCCCGTGGCTCGCGATGAAAGCGGTAGGCATGTCTGCGGCACCGCGTTCGACCTCGAAACCCTCGTTCTCCAGCACCTCCGTCAAGTACTCGGCCGACCTGTATTCCAGCATTGCGAGTTCGTTGTAATCCCACAACCTCATCGACATTTCATGGATCAAGGGATGCAACTGGTCAGTGTGGGTCAGAGCTGAACGTTTCTCGCTCGACTGCGCCAGAACTGGTGAGCAGATGGCGAGCGCCGTGATGACAGTGAGCAATGTGCGGTATTGCGCCCTGCAAGAGCGACGCGTGAATTGATGCTTCGAGCAGTTCATTGAAGGCTCCCCGTTTCCTCGTATACCTGGTGTATTCAAGAGGTAACTGGCACCGACGCATTGAGGCAAGTGGAACACCGGTCCCCTTCCCCTCGATTCCGTCCAACGTAGATTCCTCGCATGGCTACTCTAGACCAACCCATTGCAATCGTGTTCGACAAGCAAGCCGACGCCTTGGTTCTCGAAAGCGGCAGGCAGATGTTGCTGGAGATCGACGGTTCCAGGAAACCACTCACCGCAGACACGCTGACATTTGCGCAGATTGTCAAACTCGTCCTCGAGATCATGCCTGAGGGGATGCGACCTCAACTCGAGGGCGGCGACGGTAGACTTGCATTCGGCTATATCGCTGGCGAACACCGTGTGGACGTCGAAACCGACAGGTCGGGTGATAACATCATCGCCGTGATCGCACCCGCCAAACCTCGACGCTCCGTGGCAGCCATGTCGATGCCGGCTGAGGAGCTGTTGATGGATGACGCTCCAACCAACATCACTGGTCGTGTAACGGTACCTGACGGCATTGCGAAAGAGAGTGTGGTGCGGGCAGAGGAAGGGATTCAGGATTTGCTGCGTTTCTTGGTCGACTCGTATTCGTCGGATCTGCACCTCCGGGTCGGCCTACCGCCGTTCTATCGAACAGATGGCGAACTCGTTCCGAAGGAGGGGGAAGAGGAGCTAACGCGGGACGAAATCGAGACGATGCTGCAGGCGATCATGCCCGATAGGAACAAGCAGGAATACGCTTATATTTTCGAGACCAAGATCGCATACGAGATTCTCGATGTGGCTCGGTTTCGTGCAAACGCGCTTCGGGACCGCAGGGGCGTTGCGGCCGTGTTCAGGGTGATCCCGACGGAAATCATGACGGCAGACCAGCTCGGGCTCAGCTCTGAGGTGCAGAAGCTCTGCTACTTGACCAAAGGATTGGTGGTTGTAACCGGACCGACGGGAAGCGGCAAATCGACCACTCTCGCAGGGATGATCGATCTCATCAACAGGACGAGGACCGATCACATTATCACGATCGAAGATCCGATCGAATTTGTGCACCCAAACAAGAAGTGTATAGTCACCCAGCGCCAGGTGGGCAGCCATACACAATCCTTCAAGCGTGCACTGAGGGCGGCACTGCGGGAAGATCCCGACATCATACTCATTGGCGAGATGCGCGACCTCGAGACGATTGCCATCGCCATCGAAACGGCGGAGACCGGACACCTTGTGTTTGGAACGCTACATACTACTACTGCCGTGAGTACAGTAGACCGGATCATCGATCAGTTCCCGGCCGATCGACAGGATCAGATCAGAGTGATGCTCTCTGAATCGCTCAAAGGTGTAATAGCGCAGGTGCTTTGCAAGAAGATCGGGGAAGGTCGAGTGCCGGCACATGAGGTCTTACTTTCGGGCCCGGCCGTCTCGAACCTGATCCGTGAAGGCAAAACATTCCATCTACCGTCTGTAATTCAAACAAACAAGCGCGCCGGGATGATCAGTCTCAACGATTCGCTCCTCGAACTCGTCGACAACAAGATCGTGGAGCCCACCGAAGCCTACATGAAAGCAATCGACAAAGAGGGCATTCAGGTGGCGTTCAAGACCAGAGGGATCAAATTGGATCTCTCGGCCATAAACTAGAAGTTATCAGGCGGTCGCTCAAAGCCTCTGGCTCGATATGCCTCCAGAGGAGTGGGCCGGTTTGGACTTCACGACTTCGGGAAGTTCGGGTAGGAAGTCTTCGCCTGGATTCACGAATCGATTGAGTTCAGTGCGATACTGCTTCTCGTACAACTCGCGATAGCGCCCACCGTTCCTCAGCAGTTCGTCGTGAGTTCCTTTCTCGACGATTTCACCCGCCTCCAATACGAGGATCTGATCGGCCGATTGTATCGTCGAGAGCCGGTGCGCGATTACAAAAGTGGTTCGCCCTCGTCGAAGAGTGGCGAGTCCGTCTTGTATTTCCGCCTCGCTTTCGCTGTCCAAGCTCGAGGTCGCTTCGTCGAGAATCAAGATTCTGGGGTTGGCCAGAATCGCGCGTGCAATCGCCACCCGTTGCCGTTGTCCACCAGACAGCTTCACTCCTCGTTCGCCGACTATTGTCTCATAACCGTTCTCAAATCTGTCGATGAATTCGTCGCAGTGGGAGATGCTTGCCACCTCTTGCACTTCATCGTCGGTAGCCCGAGGAGCGCCGAACTTGATGTTCTCGGCGACTGTGCCGTCGAAGAGGAAATTCTCCTGGAGTACCACACCAACGTGGGAGCGATAGTCGCGCAGATGCAAGTCCGTGAGATCGAAGCCGTCTACCAGTAGTTTGCCTGATTTCGGGCGATTGAAAGCCGCGACTAGGCTGATGAGCGTACTCTTGCCGGAACCGCTCGATCCAACGAGTGCCGTCGTGGTCCCTACCGGGGACTCGAACGATATGTTCTTCAACACCTCAACGTCTTTCTCGTACTCGAAGCTCACATCTTGGAACTCGAAGTGCCCGGTGAGCTGGGGCAGGCGCCTACGCTTGGCATCCTCTTCGTCCTCTGTGGCCATTGAGCGAATCTCGCGGATTCGATCGAGACCGGCGAAGGCTTCGCTTATCTGGGTACCGATAGAAGCGATCTGGATCAGGGGAGTCGCCACGAGGCCGGTGAAGAAGATGTACATGACGAAATCGCCCAGCGTCATCGCGCCGGATACGATGGATCGGCCGCCGACGACTATCAAGATGACGCCGATTCCACCCACAACCAAAGTAGAGAACGACGAGATAGCGGACACTCCAGTTACCGCCTTTGCCACATTCCTGAAGAGGCGGTGCACTCCTTTAGCGAACACGTACTCCTCGCGTCGTTCGGCAGTGTACGCCTTGACAATGCGGATGCCTCCGAACGTCTCGCCCAATCGGCCTGTCACCTCCGCGTTGAGTCTTCCACGTTCACGGAACAGCGGACGGAGTTTGGTGAATGCCAGGGCCATTGCTCCCGCGAAGAGGAGTAGAATGAAGATCGTGAAGGACGTGAGCCGCCAGTTGATGTAGAACAGAACGAACAGGCCGATTGTCGCTGTCACGAGGCCACCGCTCAATTGGACGAGTCCGGTCCCGACGAGGTTTCGGATGCCTTCCGCGTCCGTCATCACGCGCGAGATCAGGATCCCTGCTTTTGTGGAATCGTAGTAGTTGATGGGAAGTCGAGCGACGTGTTCCTGTACCGTCTTCCGCATCTCGGTGATGGCGCGTTGAGCCGCTACACCGAGCACCTGTGAAAGTGCGAACGATGTGGCCGCCTGGATTAATGTTGCGGCACCAACCGCGTACGCGAGACCCACCAGTAGTTCTACACGATTGTTGCCGATTACCTCGTCGATCAAGAATTTCGAACTCGCCGGAAGCACGAGGCCGGCGAGTCGATTGGCAACCATGAGAAGGAAACCTAGTGTGAGCCGCTTTCGGTAAGCCCACAAAAGAGCACGTGCTTCGCTCCATGCTCCCCGAAAGTTCACCTTCTTCTTTTTGTCGTCCTCGTGAGGGCCGTGGTATCCGCCTCCATGTCCGATTCTAGCCATGGTCGGAAGGTAGTTGGTGTAGGAGCGGAGGAGCAGGGGTCGGGTGCTGGAAAGTCAGATAAATGGCTTGGTACACGTTGCGAGATGGTTCCGATAGGATGTACGGGCCAACGATCGACAAAAACCGGCTGTCAGCACCGCTGGAACCTCGACTTGCCCTCTTGGACACATGTCGATACCGCATATGCAGTGTACCACTCCAAATCCGGTGGCACACTTTCCGCGAACCGGCGCGTCTCGATTCCTAACTGCGCTCAGGAAGTGGTATCTACAGGCTGTGGGGGTGCGTCCTCGGATCGAACAAGCTGCACATCTGCTTTCTTCTTATTGCTCCAGTATCGGGCATTGCTTGAACTCGACACCTTGATTCCGACAAAGCCTAGCCAGGTCAGCGCACAAGCCATCGTCAAGTGCTTCAAAGTCGCCTTCGCGGCCCCTACCTGGAACATACCTCTGGCTTCAACTTGAACGTTTGCTCGAACTTGGAGCACGTCCAATGCGAAGAAGACGACCAGAATCACGAGGCACACCGCAGAAACGATGTTTATGATAGAGAGAGTCTTCACCACCAACCGATGCCTTAGGATAACTGCAGCACCAAGGGCGAACATGATACCGAACAATGGCGTTAGCAAGAAGCCCGCAAGCAACCCCGCACTCCCGTATCGCCATTCCGCGTTTCCGAACCGCAAAGGCCACACATTGGAAACGAAGTCCAAGGCCGGTGTGGCGACCAGTAAAAGAGCAACCAGATACGTTGGCCAGGCCAACGATCTCAGAGGATCTGAATACGATTTGGGCATCATACACTTTCTTGATTCACCGGAGCGTCTCAAGACCATCCGGTGCAATTGAAAACGGGCCGAGACCAAAAGATCTCAGCCCGTTCCCAGCAAGTCAATCTAGATGTGTCTTGTCAGCTAGCCAACGGATTGGCGCATGACAATCGTCATGCCGGCCACAGCAATCAATCCAGTTCCCATGAGGATCAGAGTTGCCGGCTCCGGAACAACATTGGAGTGAACAAGGAACTCCTGAGATGTACCATTGTAATAAGTCAACGCGCTAGACAAATCTGTTACATCCACATCCGTTATCACGTGCCAATTCGCCAAGTTCACCGGGGCCATGCCATTGGGGTCCGACGCAGATCTAGCCACATGCAGCCAATATGCATAATCGCCAGCATATGAGTTTGCAGATTGACCATCGGACATTATGTACCAGATCGCAGCGTGGATGTTTCCCCAGTCATCAGTAGATACTTCTGGAT
>CAYTDU010000139.1:0-10315 GCA_964436395.1 uncultured Gemmatimonadaceae bacterium
TTGCGTCATCACTCAACTCCCTAATTTGTGACGCTCTCTCTGGGAATCCCAATTCGAAAGCACGTTCGAATGCCAACTGAAGGCACCGGACAACATGCGGATGCAATACTTCTGTCTCACCAAGCAACTCCGCAACTTCCTCTACAGCGGCGTTGAAGTCCTCCGGCGCTTCGTCCACGTCGACTACCAACGCAAGGCAACTCATGAGCAGCGTAGCGATCCAAGGAGCGTCGATGTCCGGTCCGCTCCACAGTCGCCTCAACTCGCTCTTGGCTTGTTCGCTCGAGCCGGATTCCAGCCCCATCAACACACGCAGGAGTCGCGGGTACAGCTCCTGACGATCCAGACCCAGTTGTTCGAACAGCTCGATACTCTTATCAAGCGAATCGCTAGCATCTTCGTCGGAACCCTCTGCCATCTGTATCTCGGCAAGTACAATAGAGGCGTTTGCCTCAACTAGGCTCAGTTGTTCTCGGCGGGCAAACGCTCGTGCTCGACGGCACAGCGAGTTCGCGTGGTCCGGATCGCCTTGAAGCAAGGCTACGCGAGCAAGACCAAGCTGATTTTGGGCCCATGGTAAGAGCCTTCCAGTCTCCTCAAAAATCTCCTGGGCTTCGTTGAAGGCATCCCAAGCAGCGTCGAGCCTGCCAACATCGAGCAACGCAGAGGCCTTTTCAGACAAACACTCCGCGAGGTTCTGGTCGTCGTTTGCAGTGCGCAAGTGGGCTTCTGCATCGACATAGTGATCGATAGCCTTTGAAAGTGCGCCCTCCTGCTGCCCAACTCTGGCGAGAACAAGGAGCGCTGCTCCCTCGAATCTCGTAGCCTGCTCGCGTTCAGCAATCGACTTCAGTGCCGTTGCTATTGACGCCGCTTCCTCCAGCTCATTGCGAGTACACTTTATTTCTGCACGAAGGCGCATGCTGCGCATGCGGCTCGAGTGACTCTTTGGTGCGGTCAATTCGTCGATAGCACGGTCGCACAAATCGACTAGTTCCAACGCGGAACCGTACTCTTCGAGGCGCATTCTTTCGCGCGCACCCCTCAGCAGCGGTTCGACCGCTTCATCGAATTGGGCTGCCGCAAACCGGTATCGCCCGACTCTCTCAGAATCACCCCAATGAGGCACAGGACGACGTTTTTCCAACATCTCGGCGCACAGTCGGTTGTGGCTCGTCCAACGCCGCTTTTCACGGGCAATCCTCTCGATGCTCTCTCGCAGCATGTTGTGGCTGAAGGTCCAACCTCGATCGTCAGACCGGGCAAGGCGAGACGCAAGCAAAGACTCCAAAATCGGCATTGGGTCAGAGACGCCAGCGAGTGAGGTAACCGCAGCCCACTCATCGGCGTCGATCCGACCACCTAAAGCTGAGGCTAGCTCTAGAGCGATCTGCGTCTGCAGACGCTGCTCGTTCGGAGGGGGAAAACGAACCATCCTGTCTATGCTCTCGTCCAACACGCGCTCCAAGCGCTGCACCCACACCGAATGCACGTCGTCGGGGATACTCGGCTGAGTTGCTCCAGAAAGCACAAAACCGCTCTTGCCCGCCTCGAGGACCCCACGGTCAACCCAATCGCCGACCAGCTGCGTTGCATATAGAGGATTACCACCGGAACGTGACCTCACGGATTCCGCCAGATCACCCTCGAGGTACAGCATTCTATTGACCAGGGTGCGGCTGTCCGTGGTGGCGAGCGGCCCTACATGCACACAATCTGCGGCATCATTCTCGCACAGCGTCTGCAACATCTCCGAGGCCTCGGTCATGTCGACAACGAGGTCGTCTCGCACCGTGAGCACCATCAAAACCGGATTAGGTCCTTCCTTCGATCTGTCTAGGACATATCGAGCGAATTGTAGACCTTCGACACCCCAATGCACATCGTCCAACAAGATCAACAAAGGCCTCTTCACAAAAATGCTTGACAGCGCATCTAAGAGTGCCGAGAAACGCCGGGATTGGGCCTGAAACTCGTAGAACATTCCCGGCCGGTACGCGTCACCGAGTGCGGCAGGAGCTAGGAATTCCGTTATTGCCTTTCTCGACGTCTTCGATCTGAGATTCGTCGACTGCAGAATCCTCTCCACTCTTTGTCGCAATTCGTCTTCACTCGACCGAAGACACGACAAGGCAGATGCCAACATCTGACTGAGCGCGGTTTCTCGTGCGAGTGAACGGTCAAACTCCGCCTTGAGACAGTGCGCGAGGCCACGCTCATGGGCGAATTCGAACAACCAGTCGGCAAGGCGGCTCTTGCCAGTCCCCGCAGATCCCTCGAGGACCACGCAACGAGCTCGGCCTGTTGAGGACACCTGCCTGAAGTTCTCCCAAAGCAGATCTCGCTCCGAATCTCTGTTCACTATCGGGACCGGCCTCAGCCCGAATAATCTCAAGCCTGCTCCGACCAATCTGAATGGAGACGTGGTGCGTGCCGAAGGTCTCCAATCAGGGATGGCAATGTGGCGGTTCGCCAATTTGGAATGGGAAGCATCAGTTCTTGCGTCCGATTTTCTGGCCAGCTCGGTCAGCTCGGCGGCTGCATCAGCACAGCGCCTGAATCTGTATTCGGGTTCTTTCTCCAAGAGCTGCATCACCCACCTGGAGAAGCCGTCAGGATAGCCGGCTGGACAATCGAGCGCGGGAGGACGATCCCTCATGTGGGCGGCCCCCAGCTTCAATACGTCGGTCTGCTCAAAAGGCACCCTCCCCGACGCCAGCTGGTACGCTACACACCCCAGTGAATAGAGATCTGTCCAAGGGCCGAAATCCCGCCACTCTGCCATGAACTGCTCGGGTGCCATGTGAGTCGGCGTCCCAACTGCTCTGCCTTCTGCTACCTCAGACTGAAGTTCACTGAGCGAAAACGCGATACCGAAGTCGGTGAGCAGGACCGGCGACTCCGACAATTGGTCCGCGAGAAGAATATTGCCAGGCTTGAGGTCGCGATGTGTGATTCCGCGCGCGTGAGCATGTGCGAGGGCATCTAGAACGGCACTGAGAATCTCTTTCGTCTGTGCCCAAGGTAGCGGGAGTTCGAGCGACTCCAGTGAGCCACGGTGCAGATATTCCATCACCAGGTATGGACTGCCTGCGTCCAAAGCCCCGTCTGATTCTGAGGCGGCAGATTCTGGGACTTCGCCGATATCGAAGAGTCTTATGATGCCGGGATGGTCTAGTTGCGCCACCGCACGCACTTCGCGCCGGAACACAGTTGAGAAGTTGAGAACATCGGAACTGTTACGACGAAGCACCTTTATCGCTACCAACACATCCTGGTCAGCATGTTGGCCACGCCATATGTCTCCCATGCCACCCATGGCGATCAATTCTTCAGCCATGAACGGCCCAAGCTGGAAACTGGTCTTCTCAGAAGAATTCATCAGTGAAGCGTATGCATCTTGGCAGAAGTTGCAAGATGCACTATCAAACCATCGAGCCTTGGTATTTTTTTCGCGTACGCAATCAAACATGTGAGCGACACATGAGTGTTGGTAGATGACCACATCACCGCCATTCCGCCCGGTAGAAGTGCAGGGCGATGTCGATTGCTTGGTTTTCGTTCTCGGCGATCAGCTGGATGATAGTTCGCCTGCGCTAAAAGAAATCGATTCGCGCCGTGACGCGGTCTTGATGACTGAAGTGCGCGAAGAGGCGACTCACGTCCCCAGCCACCCCCAGCGTACGGCCCTGTTTCTTTCAGCCATGCGGCATTTCGCGCTTGTTTTAGAGCGCAAGAATATCAGGGTGCGCTACGTCCAGCTCGACGATCAATCGAACACGCATTGCTTTTCTGGAGAATTGGGAAGAGCAATAGCCGAACTCAAACCAAAGACAGTGCGCCTCACACGGCCTGGCGAACACCGTGTGCTACTCGATGCGGAGACATGGGAACGGCGTTTCAGCACTAGGGTGGAGATCCTCGAGGACAGACATTTCCTTACGAACCTGGGCGAATTCCGAACCTGGATGACTGACCGGCGTCCCATCATGGATCACTTCTACCGCCAGCAGCGACGGCGCATGGGCATCCTGCTCGACGGGAACGATAAGCCGGTTGGCGGTGCCTGGAACTACGATGCCGACAATCGCCAGGCATTCCGATCGGAGCCAGACCCGCCGAGTCTGCCGCGATTCCGACCAGATCCGACCACGCGCGAGGTTATCGATCTCGTCCGACGATGGTTTCCGGGCACGGCAGGAAGGCTCGAGGACTTCAACTGGCCAGTGACTCGCCGTCAGGCTAGGAGAGCACTGTCAGACTTCGTCGAGAATAGGCTCGCAGAATTTGGTGTCTACCAAGACGCCATGTGGGCGGGACAACCATTTCTCTACCACTCGCTTCTGTCACCCGCTCTCAATCTCAAGCTGTTGCACCCGAGGGAAGTTGTTGACGCCGTTTCGAACGCTCACGAAACCGGGCGAGTCCCCATTAATTCCGCTGAGGGATTCGTACGACAGGTTATAGGATGGCGCGAGTTCATCCGGGGGATTTACTGGACTGAGGGACCCGAATACGCGAGTCGCAATGCGCTGGATGAACATGGGCCACTACCGCCTTTCTACTGGACCGCCGAGACGGAGATGGTCTGCCTGAGGGAAGCCATAGAACAAGTGTTACGATATGGGTACGGTCATCACATTCACAGACTCATGGTAACCGGTAACTTCGCATTGATCTCTGGTGTGTCTCCCAAGGCGCTTTCCAACTGGTACCTGGGCATGTACGTAGATGCGGTTGACTGGGTTACGCTACCGAACACGCTGGGTATGGTGATGCATGCCGATGGTGGAATCGTCGGCACCAAACCATATGCGGCATCCGGCCGTTACATAAACCGCATGAGCAACTACTGTGCTGAATGTCGCTACGATCCGAGGAAACGTAGTGGTCCCAAAGCCTGTCCCTTTACAACCTTCTATTGGGATTTTTTGCTGAGGCACCAAACGAAGTTCACCACCAATCCGAGAATGAAGATGATGCTCCGCAATGTCGACCGACTCGGACGGGGAGAAAGACGGACAATCCGCAACCAGGCTGATCGATATCGCAAGGCCTTGATTGTGTGATTGACTGTTTTCTGCTCTGAAGTAGCGCTAGGTTGGAGATACCCCAGCAACATACACACTGGCGGTCAACATGGCAGGAACCTATCTCGTATTCGGCGCGAGCGGTGGCATCGGTAGCACTCTTTGCAGACGCCTAACAAAAAACGGCAATAGGGTCGCAATGGCGAGTCGGTCTGAAGAACGGCTCAGGCCGCTGGCCGACGAACTGGGAGCCGAGATGTTCGCGGTGGATGCCGCCAACGTAGACGCCGTAGCAAATGTGGTCACCAATGCACAGAAGGAACTCGGTGATCTCGATGGGATAGTCAACTGCGTTGGATCGGTATTCCTGAAGCCCGCTCACAGAACATCGATCGAAGAGTGGGACGAGATTCTCACAACGAACCTAACCACTGCGTTTGCCGTGGTACGTGCCGCCGGCCAAACTCTCAGAAACTCCGGAGGATCCGTTGTCTTGATATCCACGGCTGCAGCACGTACAGGCCTACGCAATCACGAGGCAATCGCGGCTGCAAAGGGTGGAGTCATCTCGCTTGCGCTATCGGCTGCAGCGACCTACGCAAGGTCGAATATCCGCTTCAACGTCGTGGCACCTGGATTGGTGAGGACGCCTGCGACGACGCGCATTACCGAGAACGAGACCAACGCGAAGGCGTCATTGAGCATGCACCCTCTAGGAAGGTTTGGGGAACCAGAAGACATTGCCGCGGCAATCCAATGGTTGCTCGACCCTGAAAATTCGTGGGTCACGGGTCAGGTGATCGGAGTTGACGGTGGGTTGGCAGACCTCAAGGGGTGAATGGATGTTTCAGTTGCCGATCGAGCGTCGGCCATTCCACGCTCGTAGCAGCTGAAAGCATAGGTTCTTGACCGACCGTCATATTCCCAACGGCACCGCCGATCCGTAGCCGGTGAGTTCCACGTAACCCTGGCCTAATCGAACTCCGGCGAGGTCAATGACGACCACTGAGCCCTCCCAGTAAAACAGGTTGGGAACAAGCCGGCTCACGTTCTCTTGGTTGGGCACCTCGGCCGATACCGTGAATGAGATATCTTCTGCCGGTATCTCAATCCGCCATTCGATGGGATACTCTGCTCCAGTCTCCTGACTGAGCCAGGAATCAATCGCCTGGATCTGAAACTCGTCGCCATTCAGGTACCGAGCTGCACCGGAAGGCGAGTTCAATGTCCCTCGAGCATAGTCGACCGCCCCCTCACCGTCTCTGAGCAGGTAGAGCATCAAATCGCGGCCATCGTCTAGACGCAGGCTGAACCAATCCCACCCCACCTGCCCCTCGCCGAGTTGGTTGGAACCAAACTCCTTGTCCATCCAGCTCTCGCCCGAGACTGAGAACTCGTTTCCATCAATTGAGACAGTTCCGGTCGTAGAAAGCCTTGGCAGCGTGTAGTACAGGCTGGCGGCGGACGGACCTACACCCTTTCGGCTGTAGCCGTTGGGGCCTTGGAACAGCAAAGGCTTCATCTGCAGCGTTTCGAGCTGGAGCGCCACCCCGGCTCTGTCGTCGGTTGCCTGGAAGGCGAAACCGTCGCCGCTCCAACGCAGAGTCCAACGGCCATCTGTTCCAGTGGGAGCTCTGCTCCAGGCGACAAGTGAGTCTCCCGCAGCAGGGAACGCGCCGAGGAACCCGTTGGCGCGGTATACGAGCTCCGAAAACCTGTGCTCTCCCGAGGATATGTCCGTAAGGGCCGTATGGCCCATGACGAGATCTGTTACTGCCCACGCGGAGTTGATGGCAAGAGACTCTGGAAGAACACCCACGCGGAAGAAGGTAAACTGATATCCAAATCGTCTGCTCGAATCGGTCACGTCGACCAACTGCCCAGTGAAATACCACCACTCAGTCTTGTAGCCAGCGTGCGCCCAGTGGTCGCGCGGAAAAGACCAATCGAACTCAGGCTCAGCATACTTCCACGCCATGTCGTCGCTTCGAGGGGCTCTTGCCGGCATTGCGATCGCATGAGAGACAACCACGGCAGGAATCGACAAGAAAACCGCAACGAGTCCTACGTACCAGGAAGTGCGCGGCCCGCGGCCAATCTCCCTACAGCAGCCTCGCATCATAAGTCGTCCCTACTGAGTTCGGTTGCCGGCGTGCGCGACGCACGCAATGCTGGGAAGAGGCTCGCTATCACGGCGGCGATAAGAATCGTAAGAGCCTGTTGAGCCAAGTCCGGTAGCGGCCAATGGAACTGGATGGTCCAGCCGAAATATGCGCGGTTCACGACGTAGATCAGGATGCAAGCCAATATCAATCCACCGCCTGCCCCCATCACGAGCGCCAACACCCCGATAGCCATTCCCTTACCAAGAAAGATCCGGAAAATTTGCTTTCGCGTGGCGCCCAACGCGCGATAGAGCGCCAGCTCAGAGAGTCGTTCACGTGCAAGCACTATCAGGGCAAGGGCAATCCCGGTCGCCGCGACTACGAGACTCATGACCTGCAGAATCCGGGTTATCGCAAATGTCTGATCGAAGATCCTCAAGACCTCGGTGCGCAGCCGGCGATTGCTCCTCACGCTCAGTGGTGCCTCGGGGAATCTCGATCGAATCAGGTCGACCATCTCCTCCGCATCGACATCCTCGCGAAGGTACAGAGCGATGTTGCTTATCTGGCCGGCTCCAAAGCTACGCTCCATCGTCTCGAGGTCGATCATTGCCGCGCCGGATTCGTATCCATAGTCGTAGTAAACACCTGCGACAGGAAACCGCACCGAGCCACCGGACCGGTCAACCATGAGGGTATCACCAACCGAGAGTTGCATTCTGCGCGATAGAGGCTCGCTGATTAGCGTCGCGCCCCTATTACGCACCGCCACACGAGCTGTGCTGTCGTTGCCTGCCAGCAATTTGAACCGGTCGGCGAGCGTGATTGCGAGATCGATTCCAGCCAGGAAAATCCTGCGACCACCCACAGTTGGTGACACCGATCGCAAGCGATCTACTGACTCAACTCCGGGTAGAGCTGTCAATTTGGCCACCAGGCTGTGGTCCAGCGCAGCGGCACGCCCTGACCTAGACCATGATTCCGAGGTTATATAGACGTCGGCACGCACCGTTGTGCCGATCCACACATCCACTGTCCGCCGGAAACTACCGACCATCAGTGTGATGCCCACCAGCATGCTGACTGCAACCGCAAGGGCCGCGACCGCAACAGCCGTAGTCTGCAAGCGTGCCCCGAGAGTCTTGAGACTGTATGCAAACCCCAGACGTGATACGCGTACCGGAACTGCAATCATGCGAACTACTAAGGGTGTAAGGAGTGAAAGGCCCAGCATTAAACACACTGCCAGTGCGAATCCAGCCGGGCGCCAGGAATGGCCTAGAAGCACGTACCATAGCCCTGCGACAGCAAGCAGCAACGCTCCCGAGACGAAGAGCGGTACTGCTGCACTCTCGAGCCGTTCGTGCAACGTAAACGGAGACAGCAGTGAACTCGGGTCTCGGCGACTCATCTCCAATGCCGGCTGCAACGCCGCAATCAAGGCACCTCCGATGCCGATCAGAGTAGCCAACACGTAGAGCGACAGCGGCAAATGGAGAGTCTCGATCTCGTTCAGTAGGTAGAGGTTTGAGATTGTGGCACTCACCGCTTCAACGTTCGCAGCCGCAACCCAATAGCCGAGCGGCAATCCTGCAGCTACTCCGACTGCACCCAACAACCCCACCTCGAACAAGATGATGGTCAACACCTGTCCCCGCGTGGCACCAAGCGAGCGCAGGAGTCCGAATTCGGTCCGGCGCCTCACCAGCGAAGCCTGGGTGCTACTGTAGACGAGAAAGAGGCCCACGAAGAGGCTGATCAAACTCAGCGCCGTGAGGTTGAGCCGAAACGCACCAAGTAAGTCCGAGGCGCGCTGCTCCCTCTGTGTCGGAGTGAGAACTTCAACGCCAGGTCCTAGTGCTTCCTCGAGACGCGCCCGTGCCGCCCCGACATCTTGGCCATACCTGAGTCGAATGTCTATCAGGTTGATCGCACCTGGCGAACCGAACAAGGCTTGAGCTTGTGCTATGTCCATGACCGCCAGTTTGCTACTCGCAAGCGGAGCCACTGCCTGAAAATCCACGAGTGCGCCAACTCTGAGCTGCACCCGCCGGGAACCGAGAGAGGCGAAGAAAGTGCCGCCGAGTTGTAACCCATTGGATTCGGCAAAGGTTGGTGTTAGTGCCACCCATCCCGGTACCCGCAGCGGATCGCCAATGTCGCCGAAGCCGGAATCTATAGGAAGCCCAGTTGTCAGAAACAGATCAGCTCCTACCAAGTCCAGAAACACGGGCTCGGGGCCCGAAACCGCGACTGTCACCCTGTATGCAGGCCAGGCCGTCTGGACACCGCTGTCTGCCAGAACGTTGACATAGAGACTCTCGGGATATGTCTCCGCGGCGCCCAAGACGGAGAGATCGGCTTCACCGCTCACGGCATCGAGGCCGCCCCGGAATGCCGCGAGCGCGTTGCGGTTGATTATCTGAATGGAAAGAACCGCCGCAACGCCGAGCACCACTCCAAAAGCAGTCAACAGGAACAGGGCCTTGCCGGTCTTCAACCTGGCAAGAACGGTAGCCTTCAGGTAGCGTATCACTGGATCTCGAGTCGGCCGCTGTGAAGAGACCAGACCGAATTCGCTCTGCTGGCCATCTCCACGCTGTGCGTCACGAAGACTAGCGTGGTGTTCTCGTCCTTGACTAGCTGAAGCATCAGATCCATGACGGACTTTCCGGTTGCGTCGTCCAAATTGCCAGTCGGTTCATCTGCCAACAACAATCTCGGCTGGCGAATGAGCGCACGGCATATGGCCACACGCTGCATTTCTCCTCCGCTCAGTTTCTGCACTGTGTCAGATTCGCGGTCCGCCAACCCGACGCGATCCAGCAAGTGGCGAACTCGTGGTTCGAACACAGACGCCTTGGTGCCGGCTATGAGTTCAGGGAGCGCGACGTTTTCGCGCACGGAGAGGTGTGGCATGAGGTGAAAAAACTGAAACACCAAGCCGACATCGTCGCGTCGGAAGCGTGTTCGCTCGTGCTCGGTCATTAGAGACAGATCGCTGCCAAACGCAGACACTACGCCCGAACTGGGCAGGTCAATACCAGCAGCTAGGTGCAGCAGCGTTGATTTTCCACTACCACTTCGACCCACGATCGCAATTGTGTCACCCAGCGGGACGGCGAAAGAAACGCTTTCCAACGCAGCGATCCGCGCTGCTCCGGCATCCGAGTAAGTCTT
>CAYTDU010000140.1:0-10294 GCA_964436395.1 uncultured Gemmatimonadaceae bacterium
TTTATCTTTCCCCGTATCTTCTCGCTTATACGGGGCTTCGCTAACTCGGTGGCGTCCCGCAGGTACCAGTGACCTGGGAACGTGCGTTGACCCCGCTCTACCCACCACGAGTACGGGGCGGCGAACTCCCGCATCAATCACATAGCACAAAAGCTTGCTTTGGAAATTCGAAGGCGTGGGTTTCGCGCGCTACCGTTAGCGGCTTCAGACAGGACCGACACAGAAAACACCAAAGGTGACTTCCCCCACAAGACGGCGGCAACACGAGCGGGACTGGGCTGGATCGGGCGTCACTGCCAGCTGGTTACGTTCGAGTTCGGGCCCTGGCTGCGGCTCGGTACGGTGTTCACCGACATGGATCTACCCTGTGGTCCTCCAGTAGAACAGAACTTCTGCGGCACGTGTGATCGCTGCGTGGAGGCGTGCCCTGCCGGTGCGCTCAGCGGCGAATCCTGGCTGCCTGGGATTCCCCGTGAGTCAATCTTGGACGTCATGGGGTGCGATAGCTGGAAGAAGGAGCACTACTTCCAGTACCACAACGGACACAACTGCGGGATTTGCGCCGCAGCGTGTCCGTTCGGACAGAAGTCAAAAAGGAGACGGCAGCGCTCCTCCTGATGTACCCGTCCTAGAATTCTCCCCGATCCACGTCCCTCAGGAACTGGATGACGCCGGTTACGTACGTCTGCTGATCGTCAAATTGTGATATGTGGCTTCCGTTCGGGCACAGCAGGAACCTCCCGTTCTGCACTTCGGACGCCATCCACTCCATATGCTCGGGATCCATCGTGTCGTGTGTTGCACCAATGGTCAGCGTAGGCACCGCGATTTCCCTGAGACGATCCTTCACATCCCAGTTGGTGAGCGTTGCGCCGCCCTTGATCCCGAATTCACTCGGGCCTTGCATGTAAACGTAAACCTCGGGATTGAGGTGACTGAATGTCCGGTTGATGGCGTTCGGCCATTCTTCGAGCGGCATGCGGAGAACGTGTTCGGTATAGTAGTGCCGGGTCACGAGATCCAGGTATCGGGGATTGGAGTAATCCTCGGCTTCTTCAAACGCCATTATTTCCGCGTACACTTCTTCCGCCATTTGTGGGCCGAGCACTTCCATGGCGTACTGATTGTACTCGGGTGCGGATGCCATCATGTTGGAGATGATCAGGCCTTTGAGGTGCTCCTGGTGAGCGAACGCATACTCCATGGCCAGGATTCCTCCCCACGACTGTCCCAGGAGGTAGAAGTTGTCGGCATTCAGGCCCAAAGCTTGGCGTACCTGTTCCACCTCATCAACGAAACGCTCGATCGTCCACAATGTGGTGTCGGAGGGCTGGTCGCTATAGTACGATCCCAACTGATCGTAGTAGTAGTACTCTATGCCCTCCGGCGGGAAGTAGCTGTCCAGGCATTCCCAAAGCTCATGGGTCGCTCCGGGTCCACCGTGCAGAAGCAGGACCTTGATGCGAGGGTTGTTACCCACCCGTTTGGTCCAGACCTTGAAGTCACCGACCGGGGTTGTGATGTCGATCATTCGCACCCCTCCAGTGAGCTCGTCCACCCTGCCGGCGTTGTCATGGTAGGTTGCCAAGGTCGGAGTTCCGTCACTGCCGGGCGAGCAGCCGGCCACCGCTGCCAACACACAAATCTTCAGCAAAGAACCTAGAGCTTTCATGGGATGCCTCGTGGTTTCTGTGTTGAGGGAATTTCTCTCACTCTGGGAAGATACCGTTTTGCATCAGCTTGCCCAGATCCGGTATCAACGGCTCGTCTGTATCCGTCAAATTCGACTGATGCATACCTTCTAAGGTACGTACGCGATACAGTCTATCTCGACTAGGAGTCCATGTACCGGCAGCGCTGCAACCTGGACCGTCGTGCGCGCCGCCTTGTTGCCTGCCATCATCCGCTCGTACACTGCATTCATCTTCGGGAAGTCTCTCATGTCGGCCAAAAAGACACCGCACCGCAGTATGTGCCGAAGATCTGATCCTGCAGCTTCTAGGATTGATGCAATGTTCTTGAACACCTGCTCTGTCTGCGTCTCGACGTCGAGTCCCGCCAGTTCACCAGTCTCGGGTGCAACGGCGCCCTGCCCAGACACGAAGACGAGACGTTCAAACGTGACGGCAGGAGAATATGGACCAATCGGGCTCGGTAGCTTATCACTCACGACTGGTTGGTGCTGTATGGTGCCGCTCAAGAGTCACCTCCGTTCAGTGGGAATTCTGTAAGTCCTGAGAGTAATTCTAGGGACGAAGTTTCAGAAGAGCACGCGGACTGTTGGGCTGATGTGGTAGCTCCGCACCTCCGTATAGATTGTAGTTGAGATCGCAAACATGCCTCTTGCTCTACAGTCCGGAGAATTTACGATGGTTCGACTCCGTCGTTTTACGAACAGACTACTCCTCGTCGCGGCGCTGTTGCTGCTTGCACAAATCACGCGTGCTGAAGCACAGCACTCTTTTGCGACTGCGATTCAGCGTTTTGAGAATCAGGTCGCGGCAGATGTGACTGCCGACGGTGTCGGCTCGATCGTAGCTGCGGTTATGGTGGGCAATTCTGTGATGTGGGCGCGAGCTTTTGGCTGGTCGGACGGAGACCGACAAATGCCCGCGGGAGTAGAGACCATCTACCGAACGGGATCGATATCGAAGACGTTCACTGCAGTCCTGCTGATGCAGCTCGTTGAGCGTGGAGTGGTGGCGTTGGACGATCCGGTGGTGAAGCACCTTCCGGAGTTTGCTGAACTGAACGGTCCCGAAGAACAGGTTCTGTCAATCACACTGAGACAGCTCGCTAGTCACACCGGTGGACTGATTCGCGAGCCGGAACTGCCGCTCGCAGCGTCCGGACCGCTCGCCGAGTGGGAATCAAAGGTCGTCGCATCAATTCCGACTACCTCTCTTCAGTCGGAACCGGGCACGGAGTATTCGTATTCCAACATCGGATTCGGAATCCTGGGTCTCTCCATCTCCCGGGCCGCCGGGAAGTCGTTTATGGAGCTGGTGACGGAGTTGATATTCGAGCCACTCGGAATGACTCAGAGCACCTTTGCGCTTACGCCGCTTCTCGAGCCTTACATGGCGGTCGGATATGCAGTCGGCGAAGACGGCTCCATTGATGCCGAGTATCCGGCAAGAGAGCATGCCGGTCGGGGATACAAGGTCCCCAACGGTGGCGTGTACTCCACAGTTGGAGATCTGGCGCGATTCGCAGCAGCATTGAGTGGGGCCTCGCCGCATACGATCATTTCGGCTCGCGCCAGGAGAGAGATGCTGACGATCCAGACGCCGGAAGATACAACGAGAGGCTACGGCCTTGGCTTGTCGATTCGCACCACGGACGACGGAGTGCGATTGGTGGGGCACGGCGGATCGGTTTCGGGCTACAATGCGCACATGGTTTTTGATCCGGAAACGAAGATCGGCGTGATTCTCCTTCGCAACTATGGCAGAGGTAATACGAACCTCGGACGAGCCGCGCAGGGATTAGCGGCCGAGTTGGCGGAGATGAAGCGCTAGCGGACGCTTGGAGATCTCAAGGGGCTGGCAGACGAGCCGGGCCATATCCGCAGTACACCAAGAGTTGCTCTGATGCATATCCAGAGAGCCGTGGTCCACCACACGAAATTGAGGGCGTGCGGCGAGGATGTGTTTATCAAAGTCAGGAGACCGATACCTGTACCGGTTGACAGCAGCATCACGTTTCTCAAGTACGGGAAGTCGCCCGTTCCCCAGTGAATGCCGTCTGTTACGAAGGAAAGCGAATTCAGTGGTTGGGCGATTGCGCATGCGATCCACGCGCTCGAGAAAAGTGTCAACGCCGAAGGCGGCACCAGCAGCGCGGCAACGACTCCCTCAGTTCCGATCAACACAACTGTCAGTGTGATGCCGGTGGCCAAACCCCAAAAGCAAGCCACTCGAGCAACACACCGTGCGGTCTTGCGGTCATTCGCGCCCAGAAAGAATCCAATAAGGCTCTGAGCGGCATGTGCGAATGCGTCCAGCAGAAACGCCATCACCATCCATACCTGGCGAATCGCCTGATGAGCGGCGCCGGCGTCCACTCCCGACTGCAACGCGGTTCTGGTTGCGATGAGTAGGAATGCAAGCAGTGCTCCGGTCCTGATAACCATATCGCGGCCAACCACCAAGAGGTCAGCAGCGCGTCGCAAATGGAACGAGCGGGCGTAGCCGAGGATGCGGGCCACCACGATCACCGATATTGCTGCGCCTCCGAATTGACTCAGAGTGGTTGCCCATGCGGCTCCGGCGATCTCGAGTCGGGGAACGGGGCCCCAGCCGAATATGAGCAGTGGGTCGAGTATGATATTGGTGAGACTCACAGCACCGGCGATCCAGAACGTAATTTGCATGCGCTGGAGACCTCGAAGCGCTCCGAGGTTGGATAGCATTACGAGAATAGCGGGGGCACCGAGCAGTCTGATCTCGAGGTATGTGATGGTGCCGTTTTGAGCGACCGCGTCTTCGCTCATCCACCTTGCAATGACCCCAAGGAGCGGCCAAAAGAAGGCGCTCAGTAAAACTCCACACACCAGCCCCAACACCACGGCGACCGTAGCTCCCTCGCTTGCGCTGTGAGTCTCGCCACGTCCGTAAGCCTGGGCCACCGCAGTCTGCGTTCCAACGCCCAAAAAGTTGAACACCCACACAACGCTTGCGAACACCGTTGTCGCTGCGGCAAGTGCCGACGAGTGTGCCGCGCCGAGCCTTTCAACGAACGCGGTGTCGACCAGGCCGGCGAGTGGTTCGACGATCAGCGCCGCCATGACTGGCAATGCGAGGCCTATCAATGTCCGATGTGGACGATCGAGGAAAGGATGAGTGCTCGGATTCATCGCAGGGGAAGATATAATGTCGTCACAACACCATTCCCAAAGATCAGCTCTGGCGGACCAGGGTCCTAAACGGCATCTTAGCCGCTCGAATTAAGCAGTCTCGCATTGTAACTGAGGCGTAGTAGATGAAAAGAACACAGACGAGGCACACTATGAGACGCTGCTACCCGGTTGTCGCAGGAGTCCTGGCATTGGCACAATCCTGTGCTCCAGCAGAAGTTGACGAAGGCCCGACCGGCCGCCCCCTCCGCGAACGCGCACAAATCCGCTCCGAGCTCAACCTGGCACGCGTCGAACAGCTGCTCCTCCCCGCTATGCGTGCAGCCGACATCGACTGCTGGATCATCATGTCGCGGGAGTTCAACAAGGACTTCGTGCTGGAGTACATCGAAGACAACAGGGAGAACACGCCAGGTGGTCACAGGAACGCATACATCTTTTTCGACGACGGCTCGGATTCTGTCCGCAAAATCTTGCTCGGCACACACCTGCCACGAGGTTCTCGCCTCTGGGATGAGATGGTTTCATATCATCGTGGCGAGGGAGATCAGGGTCCGTCGCTTGCTCCGATCCTCCGAGAAAAGATCCAGGAACTGAACCCTCGGCGCATTGGAATCAACGAATCCCGCACCAACCCGATGGCGGACGGATTGACTGTCGAGATGAAGAAGTTCCTGGTCGACGCTATTGGGCCGACGTATGCGCGCAGGTTGGTTTCGGCCGAGCCGCTGATCGTGGAGTTCCTCGATACCAGACTGCCCGAGGAGATGACTTACTTCCGCGAGGCTGCCGAGCTGAGCAAGCGAATCCATTGGGGTGTGCTCGACATGATTACGCCAGGTAAAACGACGCTCGGCGACATGCGGTGGTGGATTTACGATACGCTCGCCGATCTCGATATCGACACTTGGTACTTCCATGGCTTGCGGGTTCACAGAGAAGGCTCGGAAAGGCTGGATGCGGATTCTACGGTAGTGATGCCCGGAGACATCGTGAACAATGATATCGGCGTCGTATACATGGGATTCCACACCGACTACAAGGGAACGGGTTACGTGCTCAAGCCGGGAGAGACAGCGGCGCCGGAAGGATTGCAGCAGGCGTTTGCGAATGCGCTTCGCGTGCAGGACGCTGTGTTCGAAGTCGCGCGAGCGGGAATCCCGGGCCACGAAATCAAGACGCTGTCTGAGGAGGTGTGCGAGGAATGGGGACTCAATGCCAGTGTCTACTCACATTCCACAGGTGTCGGTGGGCACGGTGTTGGGGCCTGGATGAATCCCGCTTGGCCGGACCGCTACGGCGACAGGACCCTCTTGCCTTTGAGGGTCGGTGCCGTGTACGCGCTCGAGTCTCACGCGCTCACACCAGTACCGGAATGGGGTGACCAGGTCATCAGTATCAACACAGAGGAAGATGTGGTTCTCACCGAAAGTGGATACCAGTACGTCGTGCCAAGGCAGGAGGAGATTCGGATAATCGGGGGAGCGGCGAATCGCTGACGGTCCAGCGCACGTAGTGGAACTCGTGAGTGGTTGTGCTGGGAGCGAGAGAATCAGTGATAGTCGTAGATGGAGTGAGTTGCATTGACCGATCGAAATCAAAGTGTCTGTCCGGTCGAATATGCGGGTGGACTCGACACAAGGATCAGGAGATGGTTACAGAACCCGAAGAAGATTTTGGGACCGCTTGTTGAGGAGGGCATGACGGTATTGGATGTCGGTTGTGGCCCCGGGTTCTTCTCGATCGATATGGCCGTGATGGTCGGAGAAACAGGGAAGGTCGTCGCCGCGGACCTACAGGAAGGGATGCTCCAGATAATCAGAGGGAAGATTGCCGGAACGCCGCTGGAGCAGCGGATCGTGCTGCACAAATGTGAGGAGAACAAACTCGGTGTTACGGAAGAGATCGACTTCGCGTTGGCGTTCTACATGGTACACGAGATTCCGGATCAGCTGACATTCTACTCGGAGATTGCGTCGGTGCTCAAACCGGGGGGAGACTTGCTGGTCGTGGAGCCGCCTGTTCATGTGTCCAAGTCAGCTTTCAAAGACAGTGTTAGCAAAGCCCAAAAGGCAGGCTTGACGCACGTGGAAAGCCCCAAATCGTTTCTCAACAAGACGGCGCTGTTGCAGAAACAGTCCTGACCGGCGATACACAGCATGACCTTGTTACAAAAGCAACTCGGCCGCTTCCCGCTAGGCGTATGGCTCGCGTTTCTCGCACTTGGTCTTCTGTGCGTCGCGTGGGTCATGCAGGGGTACTCACTCCTCGATTGGGATTGGGCAATGAAGCTCGGCTTCCAGAATGAGGGTTTCGACGGTGACCCAGCGGAACGGGCCTGGGCTCTCGAGAGCTGGGGAGTGGCAATGGCCGACATGTTGTGGCCGATGCCCGTTACCCTCGTAGCTCTCGTAGGGATGCTCCGGACTCGCTTCTATGGCCTCGTGTTCGCGATGATGGCATTCTCAGTTGGCGTTCACTTCCCACTTTTCTTCGCGTTTCAAAGGTGGGCGACATTCCCGGGTTTCGTGATTGCTGCTCTGCTTCTCTTCACGCTCCCAGGCTTGATTGGGATCGTCGGGCTGTGGGCTAATTACAGGACTTTTGTCGGCTGAGATGGAAGTCACCGTCTTTACCTGGATCGTTGCGCTCGCCGGTCTGCTGATCATGGGGCTTTTGTTTTCGTTGCAGTTCGTAGCGGTGCTGAAACCGCGCTCCGATTGGACGGTCAAGAATGTCTACGGCTCCGGCCCGAGCAACACTGACCCGAAGGCGTTTTTTGCAGTCAATCAAGGGTACGCATGGGCCGACGTAATCTTCTGGGGACCAATCCAAATTGCCGGCTGCATCGGCATGCTGTTAGGGTACCGGTGGGGTTTCCTTCTGGCGCTCATGGGCTCGGTGCCGTTCATCTACACTGCGATCACGATTTTTATTTGGGATCGTGACATGGGCTACCGCAAGAACACGTTCAACTACTGGGTGTTCGTTTGGTCCATGTTTCCGGCATTCGGCCTGGTCGAGATGGTGTACTGCTTCGTGCGCCTCCTCGGTTAACGCGCGATCGCCGCTCCCGCTTCCGCGCGAAGTGCTGCCACCGGATCCATCTTTGCAGCCCGCCTTGCGGGCAAGTATCCCGCTAGCGCGGCCACCGTCAGAATCACTACTGGTGTAGCGGCATATGTCACCGGGTCGGACGTGGTTACGCCGTAGAGAAGGCCCTGCATCACCCGAGCAAGAGCCCACGCAGCACACAAACCCATTACCAGGCCAACCGCCGCGAGTGCCAACGTTTCAACCAGCACTCGTTTCTGAAGGTCGGTCGGCGAAGCGCCCAGTGCGCTGCGAATGCCGATCTCGTGCCTGCGCTGGTTCACCGAGTAGGAAATGATACCGTAGATGCCGAGTGACGCTAAAATGAGTGCGAAGCCCGCGAATCCGGCCAACAACATGACCAGAAATCGTCGCGGCGATGTGGTTTTTTCGATCATGTCCTGCATCACGTGAAAATCGTTCAACGGCAGATCCGAAGCGAACGGCGCAAGTATGCCGCGCACCGTGGCGACTGTGCTTGCCAGCGAAGATCCTCCTCGGGCGACGAGGTGCACTCGCCTTGCGTCGCGCTGCTGCCGTATCGGGAAGAAGATCTCGGGCCTCGGTTCTTGTTCCGGCGTGAGATGGCGCATGCCGCGTACTACTCCAACCACCTCCCATTCAATTCCATTGAACGGCGCAGTCTTGCCCAATGGATCCTGGTCCGGCCACAGCGCACGCGCCAGGAGTTCGTTCACGACAATGACATTCCGGCGGGAAAGATCGTCGCTTGCCAAGAAATCCCTGCCGGTAACGAGCGAAATCCGCATTGCGCGTAGGTACTCCTCGCTGACGACACGTACGTATGGGCTCGAGCGGTTCTCGCCCACACGCGTGCTCCATCGCCGGTTGAATGTCACCGGGAGTACATCCGTAAGGGCCGCGGCCTCAATGCCCGGCGAAGATCTGACGCGGCGGAGTATTTCGTCATAGTGGGCGATCGCCTGAGCCTGCGTCTCGAATCTGGTCTGCGGGTCAATTCTCAGCGTGACGACACCACGAGGCTCAAACCCGAGGTCGACATCGAGCACGTTGAAGAAGCTGCGGAGTAGCAGGCCGGAACCCACTAGCAGGACGCACGCAAGAGCGACCTCGGAAACGACGAGTGCGCTACGTATCCAACCATGGCGTTTACCCGGCGAGTGACCGCGACCGCCTTCCTTGAGTGATTCGCTGAGCGCCACCGCTGACAACCGAACCGCGGGAGTCAATCCGAACACGAGTCCGGCCGCCACGGCAGCGACAATTGTGAACAGCAGCGCTGCTCCGTCCAAAGTCACCCTATCGAGGAGCTGTATGTTCGCGTCGAGGTGGGGCAACGCGTGCGTACCCACCAGGGAGAGAACCAAACCGAGTCCACCACCCGCCAATGCCAGCATTCCACTCTCTGTCAGCATCTGATAGAAAAGACGCCGCCGCTCGGCTCCCAATGCGGCACGGATCGCGATCTCCTTCTCACGCGAAGCACCACGCGCAAGCAGCAGATTCGAGAGGTTGGCACACACGATCAACATTACGAGGGTGACAGCTCCCGCAAGCAGCATTAAGGCAGGACGAAACCCACCGCTCACGTGTTCCCTGAGCGGGCTGAGCCTGGGATCGAACGAATTGGTCCAACCATCGCCCTGATATTCCCGCTCGGCGATCACGGTCGCCTCTGCTTGAGCGGCATCGATGGTGACCCCGGGTCGAAGACGGCCTATCAACGCCAGTGTATTGCCCTGACGGTTAGTTCTCTCTATCAAAGGAAACGGCGCTACGAAATCGACGCGGCTGTCATGGGAGAAGACCGAGTTGAAATCGAAGGTCTCCGGCAACACGCCAACGATTGTGACCGGGTTGTCATTGAGCGTGAGCGAGTTGCCGACGATATCGGGATCGCTACCGAAGCGTCTAACCCACAATCCGTGGGTCAAGAGGATCGCACCTGGTTCGAACTGCAGAGCCTCCTCGGATGTGAAAAGCCTGCCTAGTTGCGGCCGCACGCCGAGCAGCGGAAAGAGATTCCCCGTTACGCGCAATTGAGTCAATCGCTCGGGTTCACCGTACCCTGTGAGCGTGTGATCACCTTCCCAGTCGAATAGGCAGTAGCCGGCTACGTCCTCGAAAAAGCGGCTCTCATTCTGGAGATCCCAGACACGAAAGACCTGTGTAGTGATCGAGGACAGCCGCTGCCCGCGGCCCCACTCCCCGTTGGCGACCCACACGAGCCTCTCGGGATCGTCGAAAGGTAGAGGACGTAGCAGGAGTGCATTCCCGACGCTGAACACCGTAGTACTGGCGCCGACGCCTAGTCCAATGATGAGAATGGCCAAAGCGGCCAGCCCGTAGTCGCGACGCAGT